>JAFZWH010000094.1 GCA_017617415.1 Victivallales bacterium
GTGCAATTGCGAGTGAGAGGCGAAGCAAATGTGGCTTGAGGGGAAATGAGCGGGCTTTCGCCCGTGAATTTCCCTGAAAGGCGCAGATGCCAGCCTGTCGCCGCAAGTGCGCAATTAGTTACGAAATTAGACACTAGAATTTCTCCGCCAAGAGCTTTTCCACAGTGATGCCCTCGGATTGCGCGCGAAAATTCACAATCACGCGGTGGCGCAGAACCGGCAACACGAGAGCATCGATGTCCTCTCGACTGACATTTCCACGCCCCGCCAAAAGCGCCCGCGCCTTTCCCGCCATCACAAGAGCCTGAGACGCCCGCGATCCCGCCCCCCATTTCACATATTCCTGAAAACGCAGGGGACATTGTGGTGTTCCGGGACGCGTGGCGGCGCACAACTGTACCGCATGTTCCACCACGCCCTCTGGTGCCACGATCTCGCGGCAGAGCGACTGCATCGCAAGTATTTTCTCGGCATCCAGAATTGGCTTCAATGCAACTATTTCTGGTTGGGTGGTCAAAGCAACCATTCGCGCCTCTTCGTCAGGCGGGAGGTAATCCATCACGATATTCAACAGGAAGCGGTCGAGTTGCGCTTCGGGCAACGGATAAGTGCCCTCCAGCTCAATTGGATTCTGCGTCGCAAGCACCAAGAATGGAGACGGCAAAACACGAGTCTGACCGGCGGTAGTGACCTGTCGTTCGCCCATCGCCTCCAGCAGAGCGCTCTGTGTCTTGGGCGGCGTGCGATTCACTTCATCAGCCAGCAGAACCTGCGTGAAGAGCGGCCCCTCCTGAAAACGGAATGTACGCCGACCGGTTTCGGGGTCCTGCTCCAGTACCTCGCCGCCCAGGATGTCCGCCGGCATCAAGTCTGGAGTGAACTGGATGCGCCGAAATGAAAGACCCAACAATTGCGAGAGGCTCTTGACCAGATGGGTCTTACCCAACCCCGGTACGCCCGTCAAAAGCGCATGACCACCAGCCAGGAGGGTAATGAGCAGATGCGACACCACTTCCTCCTGTCCGACAAAGACCTTCGACAGTTGCACACGCAACTCTGACAACTCTTGCGCAATGGCTTCGATTGATTTCATTTTTTTATCCTTATTTAAAACCCAGACGTGTAAGGATTTCCTCTGCATCACCCAAGAGGATCACTTTGGTTTCAAATGCCTTCATCGGGAACTCCAGGCAATCGGTGTCCCGTCCTAAAACTTCGCCGGTATAGATTTCCACAGCGTCAGCGCGACGCGGCAGGCGGATGGTCTTGATGCCAACGGAGTCCGCGTGAATGCATAGGAAACTCCCTCCCGCGAAGAAATTGTCGTCGGTTTCCATGTAGATGTGGACACCTGCCCCGCGAGCGATCTCACGCAGCCATTGGGCATCCAGTGCGGCACCGCCGTAGAAGATAACGTTGCCTTTGCGGGCGACTGCCACCGCCTTGTCGGCGACATAGTGTCCCAGCGGCTCGGCGGCTGCATCCAGCACCGCGAAACGTGGCCGCACAGGATAGTCCAGCCCGGCCTCGCCACCATTTGACAGAGCCAGCTGGAGGCTGCCACCATCAGTCTCGACAACTTTCATTCCAATGAGTTCCGACATTCTTTCTGCATCTACGCCAGAATCGGTCATGAAGCCCACGCCATAGAGGAAGACCGCAGTTGCACCATTCGACCGAACCACCTCCAGCGCCTCGCACAACTGTGGCGAATCCAGGAACGCGCCCGCGAAGACAACCAGCTTGTAGCCCGCCAGACTCTGTGGATCCTGGAGCATCAGCCAATCCACCGGCGCACCGCATTGCGACAACATAATCTGCTGGTCACCAATTAGTTCGCCAGTCAATGGCTGGACTCCGCGCATGCTATCGGCGAGTTTTCCCGTGGCGGGGTCGTAGTGGTAGCGTGTGGGATCCGGCACATAAATCTGCTGCAACGTCGGAACCATGTACGCCAGCGCCTCCTCGTCCAGCACCACGGCGATTTCCGCCTTTGGCGAGACATTGTTCTCTACCATCATCTGCCCGGCACGGACAGTATGTCCGAAGAGTTCGCGGATTTCAGGCGCGTCCAATTCGGCACCGCCGACCAGCGGGAGGTGGTTAAGCGGCATTCCGCGCGTAAGCGCAACGCCGTGATTTCGCTTGAGGACCGCCAGCGTCTGGTCCATATTCACGGTCTGGTCGAAATTCGTCGCGGCAATACAGCTTGTGCGCGTATCATCCTCGGAGAGTGCGAGTTTCCCGACCGCACGAATGGCCCCATAGGGTTTCATGTCCGAGGACGGTGCGCCGATGGAGCGGTGACGATAGTCGATAGGCGAGAGAAAGAAATCCAGATTCGGCGACTTCAGCAGGCGATGGAGGTCGTTGTGACCGCCGCCATTCACGCAGTATCCGAGGTTCGCAAACTCCTGGTGGTAGCCGTAATACGCCCCGACAAGCCGATTGCCATGCGTTTCCTCGCGCACGACTTTGGCGAGGCGGTCGATGCATTCCGCGATGCTCTCGCTGTAAAAGCGCTCGTAGAGGACGCTTATGGCGTCCCGCACGGGGTCGCGGAAAAGTCCGCCAGGAAGTCCGGCCTCGCGCTCTTGGCGGCTCGGCACGCCGGCGACAGCACGGCCATGCGCCGCTGCGTAACGCTGAAAGTCCTTCTGGGATTCCTCCGCATAGTCGCCAAAGAATTTCGTGTGGGAATTCCACCCCTGCCACTCGTAGGTGATACCGCCTTGCAGATTGTAGAAGAGCATCCGTGCCCCGAAATAGAATTCGCAGTGCCGGACCAGCGCACGCACCGCGCGCTCGGCATCCCGCTGGAAGTTCTCATTGGAGAAGGCGACGGGGCATCCGGCAGCCAGCCGAGGCTCCACCACATTTCCATCATCCTGAACCGCAAGGCGTTCTGGATACATCTCTGCATACCACCTACCCGGATGACACCAGATGTAAAGTCCCAGCCAGGCGTTCGGGTACATTTCCGCACAGAAGGAGAGCTGCCGGTCCACCGCCGAAAAATCATACTGGTCGGGCCCCACCCACCAAAGGCTCCGGTCGCCCATAAAACCGCCGGCACGGGTACAGACTACATTGAATGGGGAATCCTCACCCTCCATCCCCGTCGGGACCTCCAGGTGCTCGATGCATAGAGAAACCATATAGAACGGCTTTCCATTCAATATGATGCGAGGTTCATTCGGCCTTTTTTCCAGCTGTAGCCATCCTGCGGAGCCAGGTATCGGACGCTCGCCGTATGCCTCAGTGAACTCCCCCCCCGTCGCCCGCCGGCCATAGACGCCGAATTGCCAGCGCACCGCGGATGAACAACCACCATATCGCAATCCGAAATTACGGATGTCAAACCGAATCCGATATGCGCCACTTTCAAGCCTTTCAGCGCCTAATTCCGCTGCCGTTCCGCTTTTATAGCCGCAAAGCGTATCATTTTTATCGCGCAACAACAGGTAGAATACTTCGTTTTCATCGTATTTTGGTGTGCAGTGGAAATCCACCACGCATTCCGACAATCCCCTTTCCATCACCACCACATCCACCTGCGGGAGCTTTGGATTGATGGAATGGTATTCGGGCGTGAAACGCCAAGGCGGATTCGGTGCACCGGGGCGTGTCTCGGCTCTTGGCCAGTTGCACTCCACCTCTGCCTTCATCCAGTCGGAGGGCGGCTCGCCGCCGAAGAAACCACGCGAGTCCTCCGGCGTGACTATCTGGAAACCACCGTCCGCATCGACAATCTGCAAGTCGGCCATCACGCCACCCAGCCCTCCGCCATTGCGGTACTTGAGGCACAGGACATTGCGGCCAACTCGGAAAAGCCTCGGATCCAGCCAGGTCTGGGTGGAAATTTTCCAATTGGTGCTCCATTGTGAAACAATTTTATCTCCATTAAGATACGCCTCAACCATCCGGTCGTCGCATGAAGTCAGCAACAGGGCATGCTTTACCTCCTTCTTGACCTCGAACTCCGTGCGCAAATAACACTCCCCGACGAACTCGAAGCCACCATTCGCGGGTGCAGTCATCGGCGAGACAAAACGCGTCGCCTTCGGGTCATAAGGCATTGGCACCCAAATGGATTCTACGCTACCTAGTTCCACGGGGACCTCTTCGGGAATCCCCCGCAGCTCCGTCCGGCTCTTCTCGGGTGGCAGCGCATAAATTCGACGCACCCAGAGTGTTCCGGGAAACTGATCCACCAAATCCAGCCGCATCGCCGTCACCGTTCCTGCCGAGCGCCAGACGCCATCCGCCATGATTTTTAGCGTATGCCACTGGTCATTCTGCGTCAGCGAAGTCACATGCAGGGCACGCGCTTGGGAAAAATCTGGCGCCTCAGACGTCGCATAGTAGAGCTGCCCACCCGTCGTCTCCGTGAAGCCCTCCGCGCGGTATTCCACCGCAAAACCACCGATTTCACCGGACGTCAAGGAGATACCGGAGATGCCAAGTCCAGAGTCATAATCCTGCAATTCCAGTCTCAGGCAGTCCGCTTCGGCGAACGCCGCCAACCGTCGCGCCTGCGACCACTGTGCCGCTCCCTGCGGGAACTCCCACGACGGCAGTTCCCCCGCTGCAAGCCCTAACGCCCAAATTGCCGCAAGGAAACTGAAATAAATTGCATTCTCCAATTTACGCATTGTAATACAATCTAATTCCTATTCACCGTTTCGGCGGCATTCCCAGCGAAAAACCTTTTTGGCAAAAGGGTCCGACTGTTCATGAAGTGCATATTGGTTCCACCGCCTCCCCGCAAAGCGAAAGGATTCGTTCATTCATCAATTCGCAGTTGCTTCGGGTAATTGGCGACGCAGGTACACTTGGCGAGAAAGAAGAAAGCAGCAGCAAGCGACCTTCAGCAAGTGCACGACTGTCCTCCACGCTGGGATCGTACCCAGCTGCCAAGCCATGTGGCAGTGCTTTTATCCATCGTGCAGTCGGTTCATTGCGAAGACGATATTCCAATTCGTGTTCGGCGGGGGAAATGAAACCACTAATTGGAATCATGCCAGTTTGGGCGCGTGTCATTGCTTCGCCGAGCGCGGCTTCCTGTTCTTTGATTGTCAGTCGGCGAGTCAAACGCACAGGGAAACGAAAAGGCGATGCAATCAAGGTCAAATCACCCATGGCACTCCAGGGATTATCCGCATCAAGAGCCGGATGCCTTACATGCTGGATGACACAAAAACGGTCTGGATGATTTGCCTTCCAAAGAGCCCGGGCGGGATTGTTGCGGATATAGTGCCGAATTGCCTTGCGTTGTTCCGAATACCAAGCCAAACTAATCCAAAAACTCCGCTCCCACAAACGGTCGGGGGAAATCCCCCGCACCACTGCAATAATCGCCTGGGCGGCACAGGTTCGCCACCGATAGATAAAACCCAGGGGATCAAACTGCGGATCTAAATCAAAATCAACAATTAACAGGAAATGAACATGATCCGGCATGATTACATAATCACTTAAAGTCAAAGCGTGATTTTTCTGGTGAAAATCCAGCATGGTTGCTTTCACCGCTTCACCGCAAGCGGAAAGCAGCGGCCATTTTACACCTTCCTTCAATTGGGAAAGTATTTTCGGCCGCCCACGCAAACATGCCGTGTAAAAGAAAAACTGCTTTCCATGACGCCGAAATCCAAGTTTCATAATTTCTCCTAAAAATA
>JAFZWH010000095.1 GCA_017617415.1 Victivallales bacterium
ACGTCCCGCAGGTGCGTCCGGTCAAAGGGCTCTTCGAGGCGCTGCGTGGCGCGGGCAAGACCAGCGCGATGTTCTACGACTGGGAGGAACTGCGCGACCTGTCGAGGCCAGACAACATCACTTACGCATGCTTTGCCAGCGGACATCAGTTCGGCTACGAGAAGGCGAATCCCATCATCGTGGACAACCTTCTGCGGTATTTCGCGACCTACGGTCAGCCGGATTTCACCTTCCTGTATCTGGGGTGGACGGATGAGGCGGGGCATGGCTTCGGCTGGATGACCGATGAGTATCTCCGCTCGGTCAGCGGAAGCCTGGATTCGGTTAAGCAGGTCGTGGAGACGCTTGGCGAGGACACGCTGGTGATGCTCACCGCCGACCATGGTGGACACGAGCGTTCGCATGGCACGGAACTTCCTGAGGACATGACCATACCGATTTTCCTCTACAACCGCGCCTTCGAGAGTCGGGAACTTCCGACGGCGAGCATCCTCGACCTCGCGCCGACAACGGCTGCCGTGCTGGGCGTGCCTGCCGACCGTGAGTGGGAGGGCAAGAGCCTACTGTGATTTCAGGAGCAACGACGATGCACAAAGAGTTCATCATGGGCAATGCGGCCATCGCGATGGGGGCGTTGGCGTCTGGCGTGAATCTGGTCGCGGGCTATCCCGGCACGCCCTCCAGCGAGGTGCTGGAGACGGTGGCGAAGAAGCGCAAGGCGGGCACCTACGTGGAGTGGTCGGTGAACGAGAAGTCTGCGATGGAGGTCGCCGCCGGCGCGGCCTACGCAGGCGCACGAGTGATGGTCACGATGAAGCAAGTCGGGCTCAACGTCGCCTCCGACCCGCTGATGAGCCTGGAGTACATCGGCGTGAAGGGCGCGATGGTGGTGCTGGTAGCGGATGACCCCGGACCGATTTCCTCTCAGACGGAACAGGATACGCGGACCTTCGCCATGTATTCCAAGTTGCCGTGCTTCGATCCGTCGTCGGTCGCGGAGGCCTACCAGATGGTGCAGGACGCTTTCGCGCTCTCCGAAAAATACGGCACGCCGGTCTTTCTGCGGCCAACCACGCGCGTCTGCCATGCGTATGCGTCCATCGACCTCAAGGATGAGGCGGAGTATCAAGTGCATCAGCCAGAGGGCTTTGTCAAGGACTCGAAACGCTGGGTGATTTTTCCCAGGCTTGCTTTCGCGAACCACGCGAAAATTGAGGCGCGCAACGACGGCCTCAAGACGGAGTTCGCAGACTACGCCGGCAATCGCATCACCGAAGGCGCCCCCGGAGTCCGCAAGGGCGTGGTCGCGGGTGGCATTAGTTACGCATATGTGCAGGACGCGCTCGCGAAGTTGCCCGCCGAAGTTCGCCCGCGCCTCCTGAAAATCGGCACGCCGTTCCCGTTCCCCGAACCGCTGGCCTGCGAATTCCTCAAGGGACTGGACGAAGTGCTGGTCTTCGAGGAACTCGACCCCGTGCTGGAACGGGCACTACTTTTTACAATAGGTCATAACTCATTGAATACAAAGATATTAGGAAAATTATCTGGCAGTCAGCCGCGCTCTGGCGAAAATACCATCGATGGCGTGCTGAATAGCCTACGGGAATTTACGGGTAGTTCCGTGCCCATGCAAGAATGCGCGAGCAAAGAACTGCCGCCACAGTTGCCAGTGCGACCGCCGGTGTTGTGTGCGGGGTGCCCGCACCGCGCCTCCTTCTATGCGGTGAAACGTGCGATGGCGGGCAAGAAGACGATTTTCTGTGGGGACATCGGTTGCTACACTCTGGGCAATGCGCAGCCCCTGGACATGTGCGATACGTGCCTGTGCATGGGTGCGGGCTTGGGCATCGCGCAGGGCGTGGGGCATATCGAGCCGGACACCGAGTGCTTCGCTTTTGTCGGCGACTCCACCTTCTTCGCCTCGGCAATCACCGGCGTGGTGAACGCGGTTTACAACCAGGCGCGTATGACACTGGTGGTGCTGGACAACTCCACGACCGCGATGACTGGCCACCAGCCGCATCCCGGTACGGGCAAGACGCTGATGGGCGAGGTGGTCGCCAAGATTAGCATCGAGCAGGTCCTCAAGGGCATCGGAGTGACGGTGGTCGAGACGGTTGACCCGCTGGAGCACGCGAAGGCGGTGGCGACCGTGAAACGCGTTGCTGCCGAACCCGGCGTGAAAGCCATCATCTTCAAGTCGCCGTGCATCGCGATTGTTCCGCCGCATGAGAAGCACGCGGTGGATGACGCGAAGTGCGTGAAATGCAAGCGCTGCATCAAGGAACTCGGATGCCCCGCGCTCTACCTCGAAGGCGGTGCGGTGCGCATCGACCAGGCGCTCTGCACGGGCTGCACGCTCTGCGCACAGATTTGTCCCACCCACGCAATAGGAGCCTGCCATGAATAGGAACATCGTACTTTGCGGAGTCGGGGGGCAGGGCACGGTCCTGGCCTCGAAATTGCTAGCTGCGGCCGCGATGGCGCGTGGTCTTCCCGTGATGAGCGCGGAGACCATCGGCATGGCTCAGCGTGGCGGGTGCGTCTTCAGCAACATCCGTCTGGGTGAGGGCGTGCATTCTCCGATGATTGAAAAGGGCACCGCCGACCTCATCTTGGGCTTCGAGCCAGGCGAGGCGGTGCGGATGCTGCCGTTCCTGAAACCCGACGGCGCGGTGGTCACCAATGCCTGCGCGGTCGTGCCCGCCAGCGCGTCGCTCTCCGGCTTCGACTACCGTGGCGAAACGATGGTGGAGTATCTCCAAAAGGCCGTGAAAAAGCTCGTGGTGGTGGACGGACAGGCCGCTTGCGCCGCTCTTGGTTCTCCACGTGTACTGAATATGGTACTGCTCGGCGTGGCGGTGCGCACCGGCGAACTCGGGCTGGCGCTGGAGGATCTCCTCGAAGTGTTGCCGTCACAGGTTCGTCCCCAGTTCGTGGAATTGAACCGGAAGGCCTTGACTTTTAACCTCTAATCTCTCACTTTAACCTTTAACCTTTAAACTTTAAACTTTATGAGACTCAGTGCGTTGCAGATGCAGCAGGTCAACGACCGCATTGCTGCCTTGAAGAAAGCCAATAGCTTCTACGGCAAAAAACTGTCGGCGGCTGGCGTGGGCGAAGTCCACAGCCAGGAGGAGTTCGAGGCTCTGCCATTCTCGGAGAAGGCAGACCTTCGCGATGCGTATCCGCTGGGACTGATGACTGCGCCCGAGGAGCAGATCGTGCGCATCCATTCGTCCTCCGGGACCACCGGTCTGCCGGTCATCATTCCCTATACCGCCAAAGATGTCAAGGACTGGGCCATCCAGTTCGCGCGCTGTTATGAGACCGCCGGCATCACCAACCGCGACCGCATCCACATCACCCCCGGCTACGGTCTGTGGACCGCCGGCATCGGCTTCCAGGCCGGCTGCGAACTGCTCGGCGCGATGGCGATTCCAATGGGACCTGGCAACACCGACAAGCAAATCCAGATGATGATTGACATGCAGTCCACCGTCCTCTGCGCGACCTCCTCCTACGCGCTGCTGCTGGCCGAGGAGATTGAGAAGCGCGGTCTGAAGGACAAGATTGCGCTCAAGAAGGGCGTCATCGGCTCGGAGCGCTGGGGCAAGAACATGCGCGACCGCATCCAGAGCATCTTGGGCATCGAACTCTATGACATCTACGGCCTCACCGAAATCTACGGCCCAGGCATCGGCATCAACTGCCCCGGCGAGGAGTATATGCACATCTGGGACGACTTCATCTACCTCGAGATCATCGACCCCGTCACCCTCAAGACGGTGCCGGACGGCGAGTGGGGCGAGATCGTCATCACCACGTTGGTCAAGGAGGGCGCTCCGCTGATCCGCTACCGCACCCACGACCTCTCCCGCATCGTGCCCGGCGAATGCAAATGCGGACGGAAGTATCCGCGCATCGACATCATCAAGGGCCGTACCGACGACATGATGAAGATCAAAGGCGTGAATGTCTTCCCCAGCCAGATTGAAGAGGTCTTGGCGCTGTTCCCCGAGGTCGCCAGTGAATACCAGATTCACATCTCGCACTTGGACGGCAAGGACACCATGCGCATCTACGTCGAGAGCAAGACCGGCTCCGTGGACTTCGCGGACTTGGGCAACCGTCTGGCGGAGAAGGTCAAGAGCAAGATTGGCTTCACCCCCATCGTGAAGGTGGTGGAGGTCGGCGTGCTGCCTCGTAGCGAGAAGAAGACCAAGCGCGTAATCGACGAGCGGTACAACTAACCTTCAGCATCTTCCCATGAAATTCCCGACCAAGCAGTGGGCCGCGAAGGCCAAAGAGTTGATTCCCGAGTTGAAGCGCTGGTGGATGGACCCGGTCGCCATCGTCGAGCCGGTGAAGGATCCGAAGGCGTGGCAGGGCGTGCGGATGCGTAACCTCGCCAAACCGCCGAAATCCTACCAGCGTGGGGACATCCTCTATCTGGACTTCGGCGAACACGCCATCGGGCACATCTCGCTGGACATCTCCATTGACGGCCATGAGTACGACTCGCCGGCCTATTTCCGCATCCTGGCGGCGGAACTGCCCTACGAGTTCGAGTACAAGCCGGAGAAGTGGAACCACTGGCTGAGCATGGCGTGGATGCAGGAGGAATACGTCAAGTTCGACAAGATTCCCAAGGGCGTGGAACTGCCACGTCGCTACGCCTTCCGCTATCTGGCGATCGAGGTGCTGGTGGCTCCGGGTCCGGTGGTCTTCAACCATGTCCGCCTTCATGCGGAAAGTTCCGGCGGACATGTGCTGCCCCAGCCACCTGCCGGACTGGACGCACTGGATCGGCACATCTTCACCGTCGGCGCACGCACTCTGCGAAACTGCATGCAGACGGTGCTGGAGGACGGTCCCAAGCGCGACCGCCGGCTCTGGCTGGGCGACCTCCGCTTGGAGGCCATGGCGAACGCCGTGACCTTCCGCCAGCCGCAGGTCATCGAACGCTCGCTTTATCTATTGGCCGGCGCCGCCGGAAAGGACGGCATCTGCCCCTCCGATGTCTTCGAGGAGCCGGACGGCACGCAGGGTGCAC
>JAFZWH010000096.1 GCA_017617415.1 Victivallales bacterium
AGGTCGCGGAGCGCGCGCCGCAGGTCGCGGGCGGGGAAGCGGGCGAGGTAGTCGTGGAAGGCGGTGTGGGTGGCGAAGAGCCCCGCGTCCTCGGCGTAGAGGCAGAAGACCAGCCGCACGCAGAGGACATTGAGATGGCGGAGCGTCTCCGGCTCCTCGTTGCCATAGCGCACAAGCAGGCCCTCGTAGAGGTGGTGCACCAGTTCGCCCGCTTCCAAAGAGATGGCGGTCTCCCGCTGAAGACGACTCTGCGCCGCGTCGGCGAGGAAGGCGAGACGCCACGGTGCCTTCGCAAGTTCCTCAAGGGTGACCTCCTCGGGGGCGGCGCCGGGGCGCTCCATGTCATAGACGAGGAAGGTGCGGAAATTGGAGATGACGATCCAGCGGGCGCGTTCGCCGTAGGGGAGGTTGTCGTTGTAGCGTTTGGCCTGGCCGTAGGGCGTCAGCGTCGCGCCGTCGGACTGCTTGTAGCTTTTGGTGAGTTTGACGTCGGCGCCCTTCTGCTCCACGAGGACGTGGGTGGCGGGAAGATACGCGTCGATATACTTCTCCTGCCCATTCAGCTTCACCGTCTTCTCGAAGGAGACGGCGGCGTGGGCGTCCTGGATTCCGAAGACATCGCGGAGCAGGTTCAGCCAGAAGGAGTCCTTCTCGGACTTCTCGTTGCCGCGGGTGCTCCAATATGCCGCGAACTTCTTGGCGGCGGCTTGTCGTTCCTTGTCGGTCATTGGGTGGCTCATTGGTTGTGCATTGTGCTTAATATATCCTTTATAGCCCTTCTAGTTGTGCTAGCCCTGATAGTCTTCCTATCCTTCCTATCTTAAACCATTCTCGCGTAGTTTTTGCTCCAATTCGGCTACTTTCTGCCTCAATTGCAGAATGGTCTGTTCGAGTCCGGCGATATACTCTTTCTGTTGCTTTCTGTATCCCAACCTGGCTGCAGTCATCCTTTCACGGATGCCGCCTTCCTCGATAAATTTTTGCTCCAGTTGATGCTGATAGGTCACCATCATCTTATCCGCCATATGGCAGAGTGTCAATGCGAGGTTGGCGATTTTCTCGGCGGAGCAGTAGTCCAAATACGGTTCAAAATCCTCTGGCTGGTTGTGTGTTCGGCAATACTCCATCATGGAAGCAAACTCCGGATGGCTGGCGTCCCATATTGGCAGATGCCGAACATTCAGGTAGTCCTCGTAGTCTTCTCGTAACTCTCTTAGGCTGGCCCGTGCGACATTCAGCAATTTCAGTTCGGTCTCGCACGAAGTCACGCCTGCGGCAGAGCCTTCCACGATGTTCTGTTTGCCCGACCGCGCGGCTTGCACCATCTGGTCAATGGTGCGGTCACACCGAACTAAATACTTCGTGATGAAGTAGAAGGTGATGTTGTATAGCGCTTTGGTTTTTTTGATAAAAGTGCAGAGTTTCCCAGCAGGATTGCTTGCGCAGAATTGGTTTGTCGTTATCCATTGCAAACCTCGACACATTGGTGGTGGTGAATGGATTCCCTCTCTTTGTTTAAGATAACATCACCTTTAAGGATTCGCTTTGTTCCGCAAGAGGGTACTTAACGGCAGAATTTTCGTTTTGACTTTCCCCCATGGGTTATAGCGCCCTTTTCGGGCGCAGGATTCTGGCGGTTAAGCATGGTCGCGCACTTGTCGTGCGCTCGCCGCTTCGCGGCTGAAAAGCCTTGATTAGGTACCCTGTTGGGGAACATAGCCTAAGGATTGCAATTTCCGTGGCAATCGTTTCTCCGCAAATATTTATAGCCCAAAACAAAACAGGGAGCCGCTTGCGCAACTCCCTGATAATAAGGCTGGTGGTAGGTCCTAGATTCGAACTAGGGAAAGCAAAGCTAGCAGATTTACAGTCTGCCCCCGTTGGCCACTTGGGTAACCTACCACATTGGAAATTGATGCGCCTGCAAAAGAGGCATTTTGCGTACCATAATGGCTACTGCAAAGATTTCAAGCGCGGGGAAGTAAAATGTCGTTAAAAAGTGATGCTTAGCACTATGGAAATGGCATCCCCATCAGGATTCGAACCTAAACTAAATGTACCAAAAACATTTGTGCTACCATTACACCATGGGGATGCGGCAGATTCTATACTATAACTCCTCAAACGAAATTTGGCGTGGTCAGCGATAGGTGAAAAGGTCGGCGAGCTTGAATTGCTCGCCAGTGACTTTGTTGACGGCTCGCAAAATCTTCTGGCGGACTTTGGAGGAGAGATAGCGTCCCCGGCAGGCCTTTGCCATCATCTTGTGGGTGAGCTGTTCCGTGGAGGCCTCGACCACCTGGTGGTTGGTGATATGGCGTTCGGAGAGGATGGCCGCGACAGGCTGAAGTCCGTATTCGCGGTTTTCGCCTGTCACATCCACGGTCGGCAGTTCGGTTGAATTATCGGAGCTGGTTCCAGGCATCGGTGCCATATTTTTCTGCCACGAGGCGCCGGACAGCATCCTCGAAGCCGGAATCTGGAAGAAATGGTGTGAAAGTGAGTTGCATGACCTCCCGCAAGCCGTCCAACAGCGCCGCGGCCAGGGCGGGACGCGGGAAGGGCAGACCCTCCTGCCCGAAATGCACGCTTCCCTGATGGAGCAGCCCCTCGGCAGTGCGGCGCTGGGCGCTGCCGGCGATTTTCCGCCCGTTGAGCAGAAGGTCATATCGCGTGGGATTCGTGAAGCAGACCATCGTGGCGCGCTCGACGCTGTGCGGGATTTCCGTCTGCGCGAGTTCGACCGGCAATCCCAGCCCTCGTAGCGCGTGTTGCAGAGACCGGTTGATCCAGTCGTAGCTGCGGATGCGGTCGAGTCCGTTGAGCCAGTGATTTGGCGGAAAAGCGACGGAGTAGGTGAAGTCGCAGTCGTGGTAAACCACCCCGCCGCCGGTAGGTCGGCGGACGTAGGCATAGCCTGCTGGTGCGGCATCGTGTCGCTGGACATATCCGAGCGAGACGGCCTTGCGGTCCCATGCATAAGTGCGCAGGAGAGGCGTGCCGAGCCGTGCGACCTGCTGGAGCATCGTCTCGTCGGCGGCCATGTTCCAGGCCGGGGCGTGCGCGCCGTCTTGCCAGTAGAGCCAATGTTCGGCGGGGGGCTGCTGTGGCGTCTGGGGCATGAGCTTCAGAACTCGAAGGGCGACTGCGCCAGGCGTTGCTTGATGGTCTCCATCACTTTCCCCTCGGCCTCGATAGAGGCGGCTTCGAAGGTGGCGGAGAATCTCACGAAGTGCCCGACGTCATCCCACGGCACGGTGGAGATCAGGTGCTCGGCGATCATCCACTGGCTGAACTCTTCCGCGTTCGCGAAGCGGCGGCCGCCTTTAAGGCCCTTGGGAATCTCGACATAGAGATAGAAGGAGCCGCCCGGCACCTTGGCGTCAAAGCCGAGGTCCTTGAGCAGTCCCACCAGCGTAGTGAGTCGTCGGTGATACTTCTCGCAGATTTTTGGGGTGATGGTCTCCTGCCGTTCCAGCGCCTGGATGGCGGCCTTCTGAATGGCGAGGAACTGTCCGGAGTCCGCATTGTCCTTCACGGTGGCGAAGGCCTTGACGGCGGCGGCGTTGCCGCACACCCAGCCGAGTCGCCAGCCGGTCATGTTGAAGCCCTTGGACATCGAATGGAGTTCCAGGGCGACTTCCTTGCCGTGCGGCCGGCTGAGGATGCTCAGCGGTTTGCCCGTGAAGTTCAGCGGCGCGTAGGCGGCGTCCACTACCAGAAGCGCGCCGATTTCGCGGGCGAAGGCGATGGCCTCGTCGTAGAACTCGGGAGTCGCAAGGGCGCCGGTGGGATTGTTGGGATAGTTGAGATAGACGAGTTTGGCTGCCTTGCGGTCCTCGGCGGAGACCTGCGAGAAGTCCGGAAGGAATCCGCGCTCTTTGGTGAGCGGGAGTTTCACGATGCGCCCGCCCAGGTAGGTCGTCCAGGTTCCCAATACGCCGTAGCCGGGCGTGGTCATCAGGGTGACGTCGCCGGGGTTGATGAAGACGGAAGGCAGGAGCGTGAGTGCGGACTTGCTGCCGATGGAGTGGTTGATTTCGGTGTCGGGATCCAGCTCCACGCCGTAGAGCCCCTTCATGTAGTTGGCGACAGCGACCTTGAATTCGCGGCAGCCGTTGTCGGAGTAGAAGCGGTTCTCGGGCTTGCCAGCCTCGGCGGCGAGGGTGGCGACGACTTCCGGGAAGGCCGGCTCGTCCGGCTCCCCGACTCCCATGTCGATCAGCGGCAATTCGGGGTGTTCGGCGACGGCGGCGCGCTTGGCACGCTTGATCTTCTCGAATTTGTAGATGACAGTACTCTGGCCGAAAGCGCGTCCGCCGATGCGTTCGGCGAAGAGTTCCTGCATGAATGCGTCGATGGCCATCGTGGTTATTCCTTCAGTTGGGCAAGCAGTTCGGCGGGCAGCGGCTCCAGTTTTTCGATTTCGACCACCTTGCGGTTGGGCAGCGTGGCCTCTTCGCCGATTTTCTTGGCCAGGAGGCACTTGCCCAGCGGGGTGTCATAGGCGATGCAATTGCGTTCAGGGTCATTGTCGAGCATTCCGAGGATGGTGAAGGTCTCGGTATGGTCGTCTTCGGTGTATTTGACTGTCACCACGCAACCGGGAATCACGGTGTCATTGACTTTGACTTCGGTGAAGTCGGTGGGCGTGATGGTTGCCACCTGCTGTTCGAGCTGTAGCCGGAGCCTGCCCAATTCACGCTGGCGTTCCTTGGCGGCTTTGAACTCGGAGTTCTCGGAGAGGTCCCCATGACCTTTGGCGGTCTTGATTGCCTCCGCATTGGCGGGAATCTCGACGTCGATGAGATTCTGAAGACGCTTCTGGAGTTCCTGATAAGAATGGGCGGAGGTATGCGGCGTGAGGTTCAGACGACGCTGGGCAGGGGCGTTGCCGGCGACGTATGACTTGAGGTGCGGGTACAGTCCGCAGAGCTTCACCAGCAACGCCTGGCGCTCATTGGCGTCCAGGAGCACCACGCGTCTGGCGCAGTTGATCAGGTCGCGGCTGATCGTCTCATCGCCATTATGGGTGAGGACCTTCTGGAAATTCTCGTCGGTGAGCAGCAGCCGGCGCAGTTCGCGTTGGCTCTTGAGGTAGCTTCCCTTGAGTTCACGGCCGAGGATTCGGAAGAGGGTATAGGGCTTGGCGAGGAAGGTGGCGCGGTCGGTGTCGGATTTGGGTGCCTTCCATTTCCAGAGCCAATAAAAATGGTCGGGGGTAATTTTGTCTTCCCGAAATGCCTGGATGACCTGTTGGACGAAATGCTCCGAGAGTTCCTTGTCACCGGAAAGCAGTTTTTCGGTGAAGCTCCAGAGGCGATGCGGCATTTTGAGCGTAACGCTGATGAGATAGTCCGCGTCTTTGACAGCCAAGGTGGTGGCGAACCAGGCGGGGATCTGCTTGCCGGGCAGCTTGTCCGCGATGGTCACAAAGAGTTCGGGGTTTTTCCAGGCAGCGACCTGGGGGGCGATCTCTTTCAGGTAGTCGCGAAGATCCATCGTGGGGTCCAGCTGGGCGTCCTTCTGAATGATTGCCACTGCGTTGCACCAGCTCAGCGCCGTGTTTTCCCGAGCGGCCTCGCGGCTCAGCAGCGCCTTTACCGGCGAAAGGTCGGCGGGCGGGTCCAGGATAATTTTGCCAGTTTTTTCAAGAGTCTTGGTGAGTCGTCCTTCCAGCTCTGCGATGGAGCGACTTCCGTCCCAGCGTGGGATCGAGAGGTTCGTGGCGTCAAGCATAATGGTGAATTTTCGGTCGGATGGAATGGGTGTTTTTCTTTTATGGGAAAAGGAATCGGAAAAGGCGGGCGGTTGGTTCGGTTTCGAGACGACAATTACTCGAAGAACCCCTTGTGCCACTTGTTGAAATGCTGGTAGTTCTTTGGGATGCTGTCCAGAATCATCTGGGCGTCACGAAGACTCCAGATTGGTTCGATCTCCAGGACATTGGTGTCGCGCATGGATTTGTTGAAATGGGAATAGCCGACATACATGCCGTCCACAATCACGGCGTAAACCAGTCCGAGGTTTGTGCCGGCGGTCTGGTTCATTGTCGCCAAATGCCAGCGTTCCACTTGGATACGCAGGCCATAACGTCCCTGGTCATTGGGACCGGTGAGTTCGCCGATAAGAAAATTGCGGGCGTCCAGAAACGAGAGTTTTCGGATGGTGTGCGAGAACTGTCGCGTGGGGTCACGGACCGTCCGGCTCAGGTTGGTCACCACCTGTGGTTCCTCGAACTCGTGCAGGGACAGCACAAAGGCAGGCTGGTAGCTCTGGCAGGAGACCAACAGCAGCAGACTTGCAAAAAAAGCTATTGAATAAATGCGTAACATCTTTGTATTAAATGTATTATGTTAATTTTCGATAAAGGGTCGCAACGCTTACGCCAAGAATTTTAGCCGCCTTCTCCTTGTCGTCGCCCTGTTCTTCCAGCACTCGTTGGATGTACTGTTGCTCACACTGCTTAAGGTATGCTTTCAGGGTGAGACTATGCCCTGCCGGCGGGACAACGCGCGGGGTGCAGAGTGGCTCCGTCTCTGCTTTTGCCGGTGTCGGCGCGGCATGAAATTCTGGCGGGAGGTCTGCCAGGCGGATTGTTCCGTTTTCACAAAGTGTGGCGCCTCGTTCCAAGGCATGGACCAATTCCCGGACATTGCCGGGCCAGCCATGTCGGGCCAAGGCCATTCGGGCATCATCGGCAAGTTGTAGCGTGGGACCGCCATCCGGCGACAGGCGTTCCAGAAAGGCGTTGGCCAGCAACGGGAGATCGCCGGCCCGTTCGCGCAAAGGGGGGATGCGCAAGGTGAATGCGCTAAGCCGATAGTAGAGATCCTGTCTCAGCCGTCCGGTTGCCAGCAGCTGGTCGAGATTTTCGTTGGTGGCAGCCACCACCCGGACATTCACGGGAATGGACTGCACCGCTCCGACTGGCCGAACTTCATGCTCCTGCAAAGCCCGCAGCAATGCCAGCTGGGTGGGCAAAGGAACGGAACCGATCTCATCTAAGAAGAGCGTACCGCCATCGGCGGCAACAAAAAGGCCGTCCTTGTTGCGGACGGCACCAGTGAAGGCTCCCTTGACGTGCCCGAAGAGTTCGGACTCGAGAAGGTTCTCGGAAAGCGATGCGCAATTGACGGGGACGAAGGCGCGGCTTGCGCGGCCGCTGGCGGCATGAATTGCCTTGGCGACCAACTCCTTGCCCGTTCCGCTTTCGCCCAAAATCAACACCGTCATCTCACTTTCCGCCACCCGGTCAATCTGGCGGTAGAGCTCCTGCATTGGCGCCGACTCCCCGACCATCAGCCCATAGTGGCACTCCGAGTGGGAATCCTCCAGTGGCGGCGCCATCGTCACATGGCGTGGCTGGCTGGCGTGCCATTGGATGGCCTCCTGAAGGCATTTGAGCGCCTGCTGGGAGGGGACCGGCTTCGACAGCCATGCGAAAGCGCGCTGTTCTGCGACCGCTTTCCGCGCATCGCCGATTTCGTCATAACCCGCAATCAAGATGACGGGCACCTGTGCGGCGTTGGCGAGGGGCAGCATCGCATCGGCGAACTGCTGGTCACAGATGACCGCATCCCAATCGCGCGACGCGAACACTTCCGCAAGTTCCTTCCGATTTGCGCACTCCAGCACGCGGCAGCTGAGATTACGCAGCAGGTGCTTGAGGATTTCCGCAAGACCCTCATCCGTCTCAAATAGCAGGATGCGGGCGTTGAGCGCAGGGGAATTTGTCTTGGTCGCGTCGTCCGACATTCGGTGGTAAAAAAGAAATACCTAAATTGCCTTGATTCAGGCGTATTCTATAATGTAACACGCAAAGTCGATTCTGGTAGGGAAACCATGGATTTTACCACAGGAAAAAAAGACAATCCGGAGTATTTTCCGCGACAATTACTGTCCGGCAAATTTCAGTCACCGGCAAAAATCATCGGAAAACTAAGATTCCGTTTCCTTTCCCGACCATGGACTTGCAACTGACCGAAAACGCATTATATTACTGTTGTAGGGGTGGGGGCACGCCTCCCTATTTGGACTGGCGCGTGCGCGTATATGCAAAAATCTGCCGATGCTGGCCCCTTAAAATCACCCTCTTGTCAATCTTGCCTTGCTCCTGTTGCGCATACAGCTATGGCATACGATGTTTTTTGAGAACAGCTGTGTTTCCTGACATGATTTATCACAAACGCCGATTTCGTTTTCGACAACTCTTGCCTTGGGCATGCGTTGTCGGGGTGGCGTTATTCTCTTGTTGTGGGAAACCGCTTCGTGACGAAGAGTGCCTGGGGAAATTCCTTCTCGTGGAGGTTGTTTCTCCTGAAAACGAGGCTTCTGCGATGCAACAAAATAAACCCTCGCCCTGTGTTCTGAGCGAGGACACAGCAGAACGGTTCTTCGTCATAAAGCCTGGCGGTGTCGTGGAGTTTCATAATCTGCGTTGGGAGGATGTCCGCGAGAAGTTTCATCGACACGAAGAACAGACCGGTCCCCTGCCATCCGCCGGGGCATGGCGACTTGAGCAAAAGACAGAGACATTAAAGAACTTACGCAAAGCCAGGTGGATAAGCATGTGCGGGGCTGGTTCAAAAACAACTTTACTTCATGGCGCAGAAGAAATAGAACATTTTATTTTTGGCGGGTATATGATTCGCGAGCAAAATGAAGTCTGGTTTTGGCTGCCAGTCGGAGATCCGGATTTATGGTTGTTCACCATATTCCAAAAAGTCGCGGATGAAGATGAATCGTCTGTTTCCCTCGACCGCCGATGAGATTCATTTGCTTCATGGCTAACAGCAATTAAGGATATTTCCGAGGCAATCAATTGCCTCTTCAGTTTTTTTCAATTTTGATTTGCAAAAGAGATTTTTAGCATTATCTTAAGCACAATATGCAAAACTTCAGCAACAATTTCGGCGTGTTTTCTTGGCGATGGCGTTAGTCACCGTCAAGGCCGGGTATTGTTGAGTTTCTGAAGTACATTTTACGGTTTTGACGGACACAGATTGTCTCTAAGAACATCTGGGTCCGTTTTTTTGTGCGCAGCATACGCAAGCCCCACCCGGCCGAAACAGCCAGGCGGGGCTTTTTCGTTTTCCTCAATTCATTTTTAGCCATGGAGTTACCACAATGCTAACCACGAGTTTTGAACGCTTCAAGGAATTGGCGGCAAGCCAACCACGAGCCATTGTCCCAGTGTACAAGGAATATCTGGCGGACCTGGAGACGCCGGTGTCGGTGCTGAGCCGTTTTACCCAAGACGAGAATGTCGCGCTCTTCGAGAGCGTGGAGGGCGGCGAGCGCGCCGGCCGGTATTCGTTCATCGGCTTGCATCCCCACGCGCTCTTCACCGCCTGCGGAAACCACGCCTTCCTGCGACGAAATGGCGAAGAAATTGAACTACCCGCGCCCGAGGGCGTGCCCCTGATGGCGCTGCGCAAGCTCCTCCATGGACGCAACGAGACGCTGGTGAGCGTGCCGGAACTCCCGCCGCTGACTGGCGGCGCCATCGGCTACATCGGCTACGAATCGGTCAACACCTTCGAGGAACTGCCCGCCCCGAAAGCGTCTGTCCCCACACCGGATGCGGCGTTAATGCTTACGGATGAGATGATTGTCTTTGACAGCCTGCGGCATACGGTGAAACTCATCGTGAATGTCCACACCATCGACTTCGACGACTTCCAGGCGGCATACGCAGACGCCGAGCGGAAAATCGACCGGATGCGCGACCGACTGAACCAGCCCACGCCGGAGGAGACCGTCGCCACCCCGGAGGTCCCTGAAAATGAGCGTCTTCGGATGGAGAGCAACATGACGCGGGGAGAATTCTGCGCGATGATCGAACAGGCCCGGGCGGAAATCCGCGCTGGCGAGTGCATCCAGGTCGTGCTCTCGCAGCGCTTCCACGCACCACTGCAGTCCTCCCCGTTGGGAATCTACCGCGCCCTGCGACTCATCAACCCCTCGCCATATACCTTCTTCCTCAAAATTGGCGACGAGACGCTGGTGGGTTCCTCGCCGGAGACGATGGTCAAGCTTGAGCATGGTCGTTCCTCGCTCAAGCCCATCGCGGGAACCCGTCCACGTGGCGTCACGCCCACTCATGACCGCGAACTGGCGGACGAACTACTCAGCGACGAAAAGGAGCGCGCCGAGCATCTGATGCTCGTGGACTTGGGACGCAACGACTTGGGTCGCACCGCCGTACCCGCCAGTGTTCAAGTACGTTCCTTCATGCAGGTCGAGCGCTACAGCCATGTGATGCATCTGGTCAGCGAGGTCGAGGCGCAACTGGATACCGCAAAATATGACGCCTTCGATTTGCTGCGCACCACCTTCCCCGCCGGGACGCTTTCCGGTGCGCCGAAAATTCGCGCAATGGAACTCATCCACGAACTGGAGCCCGGTCCGCGCGGCGTCTATGGCGGCGCGGTGGGATACTTCAGTTATGACGGCAATATGGACATGGCCATTACCATCCGCACGCTTGAGATCCGTGGCGGGAAGGTCTATTTGCAGGCCGGCGCGGGCATTGTCTTCGACTCCGTGCCGGAGAACGAATATCAGGAGACCATCAACAAGGGCAGCGCCTTGTTCCGCGCTGTCGAGATGGCGAACAACGGATTGAAACTCAACCGATAATGGAGGACGATACCATGCTCAAGGAACTTCATTTGGTCGTGCTGGACAACTACGATTCCTTCACCTATAATCTAGTACATCTGCTCTATTCCCTGAATGTGCGCTTGACCATCTTCCGCAACCGTGAGACCACCCCGCAGGAAATTCTCGCGATGCGGCCGGACGCGATTCTGCTCTCGCCTGGACCATCGCGTCCCGAAAAAGCGGGCATCATGCCTGCGCTTATCGAGGCGGCAGTGGGCAAGGTCCCGATGCTGGGCGTCTGCCTCGGACATCAGGCTCTAGCGCAGCACTTTGGCGCGAAAATCGTATCGGCACAGCGCATCATGCACGGGAAGGTGTCGCTTATCGAGCACGACGGCAAGGGCTTGTTCGCCGGAATGAAAAGCGCCTTCAAGGCGGTGAGATACCACTCACTGGCAGTGGACCGTGATTCCGTACCTGCTGAACTGGAGGTCACCTGCCGTGCGGAAGACGGCGAAATCATGGGCTTTCGCCATAAGGAATACCTCATCGAGGGCATTCAATACCACCCCGAATCCATCCTGACCATCAACGGCAAGACCCAGATCGGCAATTTCCTGAAACTGGTCCGCGCCACTCAACCGAAACCGTTTTGAAAGGGAAGGCTTGTTCCCCAAGCGGGTACCTAATTACACTTCTACAATTCTACGGGGCTGGGGCCTCCGAACCCCTGCTAAGCCGATTTAGGTACATCTATGGGAAACACAACGTTCCTTTTTTCCACCCCGAACCCCTGGCATCCTTTTTCCTTATTGGGTGGGCCCACCCCCGCCGCCGGCCACTCATAAAGTAACCCCTGAAACGGAATTTGCAAGTTGCTCCAACAGAAAGGATAACGAATCTTAGTTTTCCTGTGAAAATCACTCTTGCCAAGCAAAGAAGCATCCAAGCATCTAACCAAACCATAGGAGAATCACCAAATGTCAACCGCAAAAGAACTTCTGGAACGAGTTTTGAATCGCAGAGACTTGACCGCCAATGAAATGGAGGAGTTGCTCGACGGTCTGGCGGCGGGAACAGTGCCTCCTGCCCAGGCTGGGGCAATCCTCGCCGCATTGCGGATGAAAGGGGAGGCGGTCTCGGAGGTCGTCGGTGGCGCGCGGATGATGCGTCACCACGCGGAATTCATCGACTGCGGAGGCATGCCGGTGGTGGACATCGTGGGCACCGGCGGAGACGGCGGGGTCTCCTTCAACATCTCCACGACCTCCGCCTTCGTGGCGGCGGGCGCGGGTGTCGCCATCGCCAAACACGGCAACCGCGCGGTCTCCGGCAAATCCGGCGCTGCGGATGTCCTTGCGGCACTTGGCTTTAATCTGCTCTGCGACGCCTCCGCAATGGAGAACTCCATCCGTGAAAACGGCATCGGCTTCCTTTTCGCCCAAAAACTCCACCCCGTGATGGGAAAGATTGCGCCGATTCGCCGCGAACTCGGCGTCCGCACCATCTTCAACATGCTTGGACCGCTCACCAACCCTGCCGGTGCACGCGACATGGTCATCGGGGTCTATGATGCCAAACTCACCGAACTCTTCGCCGAGGCGCTCCGCGACCTCGGGGCCAACCACGCCCTCGTGGTCCACGGTCAGGATGGTCTGGATGAAATCTCCTGCTGCGACTCCACGCGCATCACCGAACTCAAGGACGGCGAAATCCGCTCCTATGAATTCTTCCCGCAGCTGCTCACCGGCGCCTCCTATGCCCCGGAGGAAATCGCGGGTGGCACGCCTGAGGAGAATGCCGCCATCACGCGCCGGATTCTCTCTGGCGAAGAGCAGGGCGCGCCACGCGCGGTGGTGCTACTCAACGCCGCCGCCGCCATCTACGTCGCTGGACTGGCGGAATCCATCGATGGCGGCGTAAAACTTGCCGCCGAGTCCATCGACTCCGGCGCCGCCCAGGCAAAACTGGAGGCGCTGGTCGAGGCATCGCTATAACCATAGAGTTGGCCGCTCGGAGGACGGCCTGCGAAACCACAACAATGTCCATCCTACACACCATCGTAGTGGCGAATGCTGACGAACTGGCGGCTGCCAAACACACCGTCCCAGCCAACGAACTACTGAGGGAAATCGCAGAACTCCCGCCTGCGCCTGGCTTCACTGAAACGCTCCGTGCGAAACGTCCAGCGGTCATCGCGGAACTCAAGAGCGCCTCGCCCTCAAAGGGCGTGATCCGGGAGCCGCTGGACTGCGCGACGCTGGCGCGCGAACTGGAGTCCGCTGGCGCGGCCGCGCTTTCCGTACTCACCGAGCCGCACTACTTTCATGGGTCATTGGAGAACCTTCGTGTTGTCCGAGCGAATTGCTCTCTGCCGTTGCTACGCAAAGAGTTCATCGTGGACGAGTATCAAATTCTCCAAGCCCGCGCCGCCGGCGCCTCGGCGGTCCTGCTAATTGCGGCTTTGCTCGATGATGCTCTATTAAATGACCTCACCGAAGTTGCGCACGCCATCGGTTTGGAGGTACTTCTTGAGGCACACACGGAAGAGGAACTCGACCGCGCCCTTGCCACACAGGCAGACGCCATTGGCGTGAATGCGCGCGACCTCCATACCTTCCAGACTTCGTTGGAGGTCGTCAAGTCGTTGATTCGGCGTATTCCGCAGAATCGCACGCCCGTGGCGGAGAGTGCCTTGCACACCCGCGAGGATCTCCTTGCCCTGCAGGACGCCGGCGCCGTGGGCTTTCTGATGGGCGAAGTCCTGATGCGTGCGGCACATCCCAGTGAAAAACTGCGTGAATTGCTAATCAAATAAATTGTTAATTGCTAATTGTTAATTGCTAATTTAATGAAAATCACCTTCAAAATCTGCGGGCTGACTCGAGCGGAGGACGTCGCCGCCGCGACGCTGGTTGGCGCCTCGTATCTGGGTTTCATCATGGTACCTGGAACCCCACGCTGCATCACGGTTGAAAGCGCACGACGCCTCTTCGCGGTTTCGTCTTTGCCGAAGAAGGTGCTGGTCGTTGGCGATTTGAGCATTGCCGAAGTGCAGCGGCTCATTGACGACCTCCGTCCGGACTACATCCAACTTCACCGCAATGAACCGCCGGAGTTCGCGCAAGCACTGCGCGGCGCACGTATCTGGCGGGCGTTTACACTGAAAACCTTGGCGGACGTCGAGGCGGCCGCGATTTATCCTGCGGACGCCATCGTCGCAGACACCGGCATGGGCGGTTCCGGTCAAGTCGGCGACTGGGAACTCGCCCGGAGACTCGCGATGCGCAAGCCTGTCATTCTGGCAGGAGGAATCACCGCTGAGAATGTCTGCGCGGGCTTTGAGGCAAGTGGCGCCTTTGCCGTGGACTGCTCCTCTGGCGTCGAGGCCGCCCCAGGCGTCAAGGACACGGAAAAACTGACGGATTTCGCCAATGTCTGCAATGGCCTTTAGCAGACTTGTAGGAGACAAGTGTTTTTTAACTTTTAACTTTACCCTTTAAACTTTTTAACTCAAATGAATACTCACTACGGAATCTACGGCGGGCAATACATTGCGGAGACGCTGATGCCCACTCTCAAGGAATTGGAACGGCAGTATCTTCTGGCCAAGGAAGACGCATCATTCCATGCGGAGATGGATGACTTGCTTCGACATTACATCGGACGCGAGTCACCGCTCTACTTCGCCAAACGCCTCACAGAATACTGTGGCGGCGCGCAGATTTTCCTCAAGCGCGAGGACCTCAACCACACCGGCGCACATAAGGTCAACAACACGCTTGGACAAGTCCTGCTCGCTCGACGCATGGGCTGCAAGCGCCTTATCGCCGAGACTGGGGCGGGCATGCATGGCGTGGCGACCGCGACGATGGCCGCGCTCTTCGGAATGCCCTGCGAGGTCTTCATGGGCGCAGTCGATGTGGAGCGCCAGGCGCCGAATGTGGAGCGCATGGAATGCCTGGGCACCACCGTGCGCTCCATCACCGAGGGTTCCGCCACCCTCAAGGACGCCATGAACGCCGCCATCCGCGAATGGACCGCCACCGCGCCCGAGACCTTCTACGTCATCGGCACAGTCGCCGGACCATATCCCTACCCCATGATGGTCAAGGACTTCCAGTCTGTCATTGGCCACGAGGCGCGCCGTCAGTGCCTGGAACAGACCGGCAAGTTGCCCGACGAGGTCATCGCCTGCGTGGGCGGCGGATCCAACGCGATAGGCATCTTCGCGGGCTTCGAGAACGACACCAGCGTGCGTCTCACGGGCGTAGAAGCCGGTGGCGAGGGCGTAGCGACTGGCAACCACGCCGCCTCCATCAACGGAGGAAAAGTCGGCGTGCTTCACGGCGCAAAGACCTATCTGCTTCAACGACCAGACGGGCAGGTTACTCCGACTTACTCCGTCTCCGCCGGACTGGACTACCCCGGCGTCGGTCCCGAGCACGCCTACTGGGCGGACCTCGGCAAGGCGCACTACGAGGTCATCAACGACGACGAGGCGATTCACGCCTTCGACCTCCTCTGCCGACTGGAGGGCATCATCCCCGCGCTCGAAAGTTCCCACGCTGTCGCGCAGGCGCTCAAATCCGCGCCGCAGCGCCCCAAGACCGACGTCATCATCGTGAATCTCTCCGGCCGCGGCGACAAGGACATGGAGAACATCCGCGAGTGGAAAAAGCATCATCGATAGAGTCCTTTCGCCTCATCCCTTTTTTAGCCAGGAGTCCCCATGAATAGAATTGAATCCATTTTCAGCCGCTGCCACGCCGAAAACCACGCGGCGCTCATCATCTTCGCCGAGGCCGGTTACCCCGACCTCAAACAAAGCGAACAGGACATCGACACCGCCATAGAAAACGGCGCGGACATCATCGAACTGGGCATACCCTTTTCCGACCCCATGGCCGACGGACCCGTCATCTCCGCCGCTGGCCAGACTGCCATCGAGCATGGCGCCACGCTCGTCAACATTCTCGAAATGGCCGCCAGAATCCGCCAGAAGCACCCCGAGACCGGTCTCGTGCTTTTCAGCTACTTCAATGTGATGTATAACTATGGCCTGGAGGCCCTTTGCGCCGAACTTCAGCGCATCGGGGTGGACGGCATCCTCGCCGTGGACCTCCCCCTTGAGGAACGCGACGAACTGCTCGCACCATGCCGTGCCCATGACCTGCATCTCATCCCGCTGGTCTCTCCCGCCACCAGCGCCGAACGCGCACACGCCATCGTGCAGGACATCACTGGATTCGTGTACTACGTGAGCGTGCGCGGCATCACCGGCGCACGGGCAGCCATGCCGCCGGAACTCGCCAAGAACCTCGCGCAATTGCGTGAAATCTCGCCCGTGCCCGTCGTCGTAGGCTTTGGCATCGCCAGCCGCGACTCCGCGCACATTGTGGCTTCCTGTGCGGACGGCGTGGTCGTGGGTTCTGCCTTCGTCTCCGCCTGTGCCCAGCCCGGTCAGGCCGCCGCCCTCGTGCGTGAGCTACGCGCGGGATGCGTCAGGGAGAATTCATAAAAATACCACTTCTATCCGGCAAAAAACTGTGCCTTGCGCTACGTGCGGCCGAAGCAAGGCAAGGTTGCCAGGAGAGCGATTTTAACCGACTGCATCGGCAGCGGTTTTTGCTATGGTCGCGCATGCGCGTGCCAATTAGGGAGGTATGCCCCCACCCCCTTCGGAAGTAATGTAATGCGATTTCGGCCGATTGCAAATTCATCGTCAGGAAAGGAAACGGAATCTTAGTTTTCCTATGATTTTTGCCTTGGGGTTGTAGTTTTTACGGTCAACTGTGTAAAAAAACTCGACCATTGGAAAATAAAAACTCCTTGGGTGCGTTATTTGAGCAAGAACTTGACCAAGTTTCCCAACTTTCTCAATCTTCCACCAACCAAACAACAGGAGTTCCACCATGAAGAAACTACTCGTACTCGCACTTGGACTCACGCTCGCATGCACCTGCCTCTATGCGCAGGATGCCCCGCCTGCCGAACCGCCGGCAGATGAGGCTCCGAAGGCTGACGTGGCCGCCCCGCCCGCCCGCCGTCAAATCACTCCCGAGCAGATTCAGGAGCGCCAGACCAGGCGTCTCCGTGAAGCGGCAGCCGAACTCAAGGCGATGTATGACGCCAACCAGGACGGCGTGATCGACCCTCAGGAACGCGCCAAACTCGATGCCGACCTGGACACCGCCCAACGGCTCCAGCGCTACCTGTTGCTCGGACAAGTCCTCAACGAAGTCGACACCGACCGGAATCTGGAAATCTCGGATGAGGAAAGCGCGAAGATTCTCGAGGCGATGAGAAAGTTGCGTCCCGGCATGGGACCGGGTGGGCGTGGTCCGGGAATGCCTGGCAATGGTCCACGTGGAAACCGCCCGAATGGCCCGCGCGGAAACCGCCAGGGTCCGCCGCCGCTGCAAGGCGCTGAGCCACCGGCACCACCCGCTGAAGACTAATCACTACTTCGGCTTCTAACTTCCGCCCCATCTGTAGCGCCCCCCTTGCGGGGCGCGTTCATAGAACATAAAAGGGGCCGCGCAGCCAGCAGACTGCGCGGCCCCTGTCGTATGATGGATTGGAATTTTTTTACTTCCCTGCCTTGATGGCGGCCTGGGCG
>JAFZWH010000097.1 GCA_017617415.1 Victivallales bacterium
GGGCATCCAGGCCGCCATGAAGCACTTCAAGATCAAATAGCCCGACATCCAGTTGAGAAAGCGGCACGCCCGGCAGGTTCCATGACCTTGCCGGGCGTGTCTTTTGAGGGGTTCTTAATTGGTGATATGTCAGCTGATTTCAAATGTATTTCTTAAAGCGAAAAGGCAAAACGATAATCCCGCGATATAATTAATCGGATTTCCTACTTTTCCCATCTCAAATCACCATTTTCCATGATTATTCCGAAATACAGCAAAAAGGAGATCGCGCATCTCCAGGAGGCGGTGCATGAGAAGATTCTGGGCTCCTGGAGTTGCAATGCGGACTTGGACAAGGAGGTCAAGATCTTCACGGCGGGCGAGGGCTGCTGGCTCTACGACATCCACGGACGGAAGATTCTGGACACCTTCTCCAGCCTGATCACCACGGCGGTCGGCCACGGCCGCATCGAGATCGGCGAGGCGATGCTGGTGCAGATGAAGTCGCTGGAGTTCTTCCCGATCTACCACGACGGCTTCACGGTTCCGCAGATCAAACTGGCGGAGAAGCTGGCCGAAATCGCTCCTGGCGACCTGGAGGTCACCTGCTTCGTGAACAGCGGAAGCGAGGCGAACGAGTTCGCCATCAAGATGGCGCGGCAGTACTTCTGGCAGACGGGCCAGCCGAACCGCACGAAGGTGATCGCGCGCCGCGGGTCCTACCACGGCACGACCATCGGCACCACGGCGGTCACGGGCTTCGCCACCCTGCGCACCGTCTCAACTCCGGTTCCGGGCTGCCTCTTCGCGCCGCAGGTCAAGTGCTCCCAGTGCGAGTTCGGCCTGAAGTATCCCTCCTGCAAGCTGTGCTGCCTGAAGGGACTGGAGAAGCTGATCCAGAGCGAGGGTCCGGACACCATCGCCGCCATCATCATGGACCCCCTGCCCGGCTCCGACAGCGGCTACCCGCTGGCCCCCAAGGAGTACATCCAGGGCGTGCGCAGGCTCTGCGACAAGTACGGCATCCTGCTGATTTTCGACGAGGTCCAGACCGGCTTCGGCAAGACGGGCTACTGGTTCGCCTGCGAATACTACGGCGTGGTGCCGGACTTCCTGGTCGCCAGCAAGGCCATCACCAGCGGCTACCAGCCCCTGGGCGCGGTCATCACCAAGAAGAGGATTGCGGACGTCTTCAAGCAGGGCCCTGGTTCCGAGTTCCGCAGCGGCAGCACCTATGGCGGGCACACGCTGGCGTGCGTGGCCGCGCTCAAGAACCTCGAGATCTTCGAGCGAGAGCACCTCGTCGAGCACGCCCGCGACCTGGGCAAGTACATCACCAAGCGCTTCAAGGAACTCAAAAAGTACTCCATCGTGGACACCATCTCCGGCCTCGGCACTCTCTGGGCCATCGAACTCAAGAGCGACAAGCCGATCGGCATTCGAATCCACGACTGTTGCGGGGAAATCCCCGAATCGGCGAGGCGGTGCGCCGAATGTGCCGGGAGCATCGGCGCCTGGATCCGCAACTGGTGCTGGGAGAACGGCATGATTCTGCGCAATAACGGCAATATGCTCGTGATCGCGCCCGCGCTGGTGATGACCTACGAGAAGTTCGACATGGTGATGGACTTCCTCCACCAGGGCATCCAGGCCGCCATGAAGCACTTCAAGATCAAATAGCTCGACATCCAGTTGAAAAAGCGGCACGCCCGGCAGGTTTCATGACCTTGCCGGGCGTGTTTTTGTGGAACCGATTTATACGAGTGGTCAGTATTCCACGAGGATATAGTTGAAATACGAGGTGCAGCGCACTTCGCCGCGATAGAGCACCAGGTCGTAGAAGCTCCGGGACATCAGGTTGTGGGTGGTGTCCAGGCGCGTGGCCGTCTGCTGGAGCGCGGGGGAAAGCGGCGTGCCGTCGCTCCAGCGCCAGGCGTTTTCGTAGAAGCGCCTGGCTCCCAGTCCAACGGGTTCGGGGAAGTCGGCAAGTTCCTGCGAGACCGCTGTTCGCAGATCGTCGTCGGAAAGGCTGACGGGCTTCGCGCCGACCAGTTCGCAGAAGGCCTCGTTGAAATAGGAGGTCAGGGGACAGCGCACCAGCGTGAAATCGCGCCCTTCCGCCGAGAACTGCCGCACGACAATGGCGGCCGTGCCGTCCCGCAGGCGGTCGCCGCGGTGTTCCCACGCCTCCCGCGACGGCCAGTGCAGGAGCACTGTGGGGAGCTTGCGGGCGGGCGCTATCGGACGAGGCGTGCTGTGGTCGGCGCATAGCGCGGTCAATTCGGGCGAAGGCGGCATTGACGGCAGTTCCGGCCAGGCGAGCGGCTGATGGTCGTCGATCCGCCGCCACGCGCCGTCCTCCCAGCGTGCCCCAAGGAAGGCCGCGAAGCCGTCCGGGAACTGGAAAAGCGCGAACAGCTCCTGGAATTGCGCGAAAGTCTCCGGGGCGGGAATCTGTGCGCCAACGGCGACGGCCAGTTCACGCACGTCGTTCTGCATGAGGGTGGCATGGTAGGTGGTCCAGCCCGCGTAGTAGCCGTCCGGCCGCTCCGCCTGGAGAATTTCCATGGGCGGCTTTGCGTACTCGGTCTCGAAGAAATCCTCCGGCGTGGGGGCCAGGACCGGCCGGAAGGAGAGTTCCGGCACATTGTTGGTGTTGCGGAACATCAGGAACCGGAAATGGATGTCCGTGTGGGTTCGCAATCCCGCGTGCGCGCCGCGGACGCAGACGTGGGTGCCTGGCGTGAAGTCCTCGTAGCCGATCACGAACTCCATGCAGTTGTCGTCCATTGCGAAGATGCCCAGCGGGTTGGGCTGGAAGCGCGGGTCATAGACGGAGAGCACCTCCTTCGCCAGCGACTCCTGCGGCGGCTCGGCGTTCGCCCAGCCGCCCTGCGCCGCGAACTCCCACTCCGCCTCGGTCGGCGGACGGAATGCGTATCCAGGCGGGAGTTGCTCGTGGACACGCGCCCAGCCCGTGAGCACACGGCAGTAGTTGAGCATGTCGTACCAGGTCATGCGGTTGGCGGGCAGGGAGGGCTGGTCGTTGAGTGAATTGAGGTCTTTGAGCAGGAACTGGTACTGCGTGTTGGTCACCTCGCGGTCGAAGATCCAGTAGGGATAGTCGATGGTTTCCACGCGTTGCGTGACGGCGGAGCGGAAGCGCCCCGGCGGCACGAAGGCAAGCGACAGCGGCGTGCTGTTCGAGGCGTTCCGGTAGGATTTCCCCAGCCGGGGGACGTCCCCCGGGGAGAGTTTTTTCGCATTGCGTTCGGCGCATGCCTGGAGTTCGGCCCGTTGGTCTGTGGGGAGGTATTCCGCCAGCGGCGAGGAAAGGAAGCCGAAGAGCGCGCCGGTGGCCGCGAAGTCCAGCGGCATGGCGGAGATTTCGCCCTGGTCATCGAGCGCCTCCTGCGGGAGATGCGTCTTGGCTGAGAGTTCCAGTGACTTGTGAAGATTGTCCAGCACGCCCTGGGCAGTCGTGAAGTCCTGGCGGGAAAGGCAATCCTGGAGCTGGTCGTAGGTGCCGCGGATGGTCTGTGCGTCCTCGGCATTCCATTGCAGTTCCAGCGAGGGCAGCCGCCGGGCGAAGGCGTCGGCCGCCTCAAGCACTTGGATCCGCCGTGCCTCGCGGAGTGCCTGGATACGGCGGAATTGCCGTATTGATAAATAGCATAATATACTTGTTATAAATAAAATAAACAATATAAATAGACATGCGGCGAGACGTGTGGCCCACGAGAGCGCGAATCGCGTGCGCAGCCGCCGCCAGAGTCCGGCCGTGGTCGGCGTCTCCAGCGGGAGGAGTCCGCGGCACTCCGCGCAGCTCTTTGGCCGCGCGGCCGCGTCCTTGTTGCAGATTTTGCCGAGTGGCAGGACGATGCGGCAGAGCGTCGCGGTGTCCATCCAGGGCGGGTAGTGGGGATGGCGTTCCGGCGGCTCGCCGGTCGCGCAGCAGTAGAGGATCTTCCCCATCGCGTAGAGGTCGCCGGCGGGACTCTTGGACTGTTCGCCGAAGAAGAATTCCGGCGGCGTAAAGCCCGGGGTACCGACGACCGAGAGGGTCCGGGAGTAGTCGCCCAGAAGGTCCGGGTCCCCGATTTTGAGTTCGCCCTTTACGTAGAGGAGGTTCGCGGGCTTCAGGTCGCGGTGGACCAGGCCATTCGCGTGGAGCCGCTCGATGCCGTCCAGCAGCCGGTGGTAGATGGTCAGCGACTCCTCCAGGGAAAAGTGCCCGTGCTTCTCCAGGCGCGCGGCGAGGGTGTCCGCGCGGTAGGAGTCGCCCGGCCCCGCCGCGTTGTCGGCCAGTTCCATCAGATAGTATAGCTGTGCGTCCTCCACGCCAAAATGGAAGATGCGGACGAAGGCGGCGGCGTTTTCGTGCAGGGCGACATAGCGTTTCAGGGCCTCGAGCACCTTCCCGGTCGCCGCCTCGCCATGGAAGACCTTCAGCGCCAGGTGCCGCCCCAGCGCGTCCTCCACCGCATAGACGCTCCCGTAGGCGCCGGTGCCGCAGAGTCCTGTCACGCGGCATCCCGCGAATGTGTCGCCGACCTTCAGCATCCGGCCTCGTTGCGCAGGGACTCCAGAATCTCCTGGAGGCGCGCGGTGTTGCGGGATTTGGCCAGATAGACCTGGTTGACGGTCATCTTCATGATTTCGGCGACTTCCTGCACGGGGCGTTTCTGGAGCGCATAGAGGTCGAAGGCGGTGAACTGCCGCTCGTCCAGCTCCTCGCGCAGCTGTTCCAGCGCGGCCTGAAGGAGCAGCTTCTCGAATTCGACCTGGACGCCCTTGTCCTCAACCTGCCCGGCGGGACTCTCCTCCAGTTCCTCCAGGCCGGTCTTGCCAGGCGTGCGCTGACGGAGGATGGCCAGGATGCAGTGGCGGATCACGCCCTGGAGGTAGGCCCGGAAACGCGCGATGGTGGGGTCGTATTTTCCGGTGACGTCCGTTGTGGCGACCTGGCGGAAGACCTCCTGCCGCAAGTCCTGAAGCTCCTCGTGCGTGAGTTTGTAGAGGTGTCCGCAGAAGAAAATCAGCGGCGTGTAGAAGGCCTGGAATTCCTCCCAGGAGTGCTCGTCGTGCTCGTGCACGCCGCGGAGCATGGAAATGCGTGTCGTGTAGGCCATGGGAAGTGCGAAGGGGGTGGATTATCTTTGTAGTTCCAGTTCAGCGCGCAACCGCGCCCCGATGGCATATAGGGGGAGGCTGACCACGCCGTTTTTCCGCTGGTAAGGCTTGAGCGATGACTTGACGGAAAGCATGGGCCGATAGGCCTTGCGATATACCGACAGGCTCTTGGTTTTGGTGTTGGTCGCCGACTTGACCTCGATGGGGGTGATGTCGGCTTCGCCTTGGACGACAAAATCCAGCTCGGCGGCGCCAGTCTCCGCTGTCCAGTAGCCAGGCTCGAAGCCGCTGGCCACCAGTTCGCCGAGGACAAACTGCTCGGCCATTGCTCCCTTGAAATTCGTGAAAAGCGCATTGCCCTCCAATACGATGCGAGGGGGGAGGGCGCTCAGCGCCCCCAGCAGCCCGACGTCGTGTGCATAGAGCTTGAAGGCTCCCAAGTCGCGGTAGGCCTTGAGCGGCATACGCGGGGGACAGACCCGATAGACTTGCCGAAGCATCCCGGCGTCGTCAAGCCACTGCAGGGCGGTCTCGTACTCGCGGGCGCGAGCGCCAGGCTTCAGCGCGGCGTAGATGAACTTCTTGTTTTCCTTGGCAAGCTGGGAGGGAAGGTTGTTCCAGAGCAGACGGATCTTGGGCAGGAGGTCGAGCGGGGCGTGCTTCTTGAAATCGTCGTTGTAGTCCGCCAGAATCGCGAGCTGCTTTTCGCGGACGGCGGTTAGGGTTCGCGTTTCCGCGAAGGTCGCCACGGCTTCTGGCATTCCCCCGGTGAGAAGATAGTTCTTCAGCGACAGTTCATATTCCCTGGACAGCATGCCGACGGACGACCAGTCGCCTTCACGAAGGGCCATGGCGAGGCCCTCCTGTCCAATGGCGCCCAGAAACTCCAGAAAGGTCATCGGATAGACATTCAGGCGCTCGATCTGTCCCACCGGAAAGGAGTTGCCACTCGGGGGGTGCGCCGTAGAACCCATCGAAAGTCCCAAAAGCGACCCTGCCACGAGAATGGCCAGCTGGGGAAGCTGTTCATGGAAGAATTTCAGCGTGGTCAGCGCACGGGGGCATTCCTGAATTTCATCCAGCAGCAGCAGCGTCCGTCCAGGGACAATCTGCCGTCCGGAAACCGTCTGGAGCAAGGTGAGGAGATTGGAGACGGTGAGGTTCGTCTGCGCGATGGCCGCGTTCAACTCTCCCATCTCCATGAAATTGATGGACACCGTGTCGTCCGGATAGGCCTGGCGCGAAAACTCCTTCATCAGCCAGGTCTTGCCGACCTGACGTGCACCCAGCAAAGCCAGGGGCTTCCGGTGCGGCTGGAGATTCCAGTCGAAGAGCTTTTGCAGACAGTCGCGTTTCATTTTTTCCTCGTGTAATGAACATAATTTATCCCATGAATCACATTTTTCAATGGAATAACACAGGTTTTAATCACATTTTTCAATGGAATAATACATTACTGAATCACATTTTTCAATGGAAAGTCGTTTGGAGACGCCCATTGCGGGACCGCCCATGACGACAATCCATCAATCGAATTGCCAATCTTGGCGTTTTTTGCGTCTGTCGCATCAATGACCACTTTCTATTTCCCCTATTCTTGGAAAAACGCATTTAGGGGAAATAAAATTTCTGCCATAAAAATTTCCCCTATTCGCGAAAAATGCATTTAGGGGAAATTTCTTCAGGAGAGACGGTCCTGGCCGATGCTTGGCAAGAAGATATGTAGATTCACATTTTCCGATGGAATATTGGCGCGTTGAATCACATTTTTCGATGGAATAATGCGGTCATGACGCACATTTTCCAGGGGAAACACTTATCCGTGCCTGATGTCCGCCCTGCCGTCCGACGTCCCGGCGGAAAAATTCCGCGAATAAACCGCGTTTTTTTCATCTTTGCTGACAGAATCCGTGTTTTTCTCGCAATAAATAATAAAAGGCGCGTTCATCAGGCTTGTCTTTCCAGAAAGAACACCGAGGGCTTTTGCCAATGCGCCATCGCGTCTTTTTTCGTCTCCGGGGCGGTTCCTCTCTCTTTCCATGCACACAGGAGGGGCACCCGCCCGGGGCGAGTTTGTTGAAATCTACTTCAATTTGGAATCTACGGTGACTTTGTAAAATCGGTCTCAAAACCTTAGTTAAATCATGAAAAAGCATTTCACTCGATTCTTTGTTTCGTTTTGGGCGCTTGCGACTTTTGTTCTCTGTCATGCCGAGGTGGGAGTGACAGATGTTGTGGTTACGCCGCGCTGGCCGTGGAAGGGCCTGGTGGACATCACCTATTCTATTGCCGGGGGGACGACCGATACCCAGGTCTGGGTGGAGTTGTCTGGCCATGACAATGACTTGAACCAGGATATCGTGATGCATGCGGTTACGGGCGATGGTGTCAGTTCTTTGGTCACGCCCGGAGGCCCATATACTGTCACCTGGGATGTCAGCAAAGACCAGCCGGAGTTCCATTCTTCCAGTTTCGAGATAAGCGTCAAGGTGCATTCGGATGCACCGTTATATTTGGTCGTGGATTTGTCCGGTGGCACAAATGCCTCAAAATATTACACGCGATATATGGATGAAGCCCCCGATATTTCCAGCGACACCTGCCGTACAACCGAGCTATGGCTGCGACGTATTCCGGCGGGTACCTTCCTCATGGGCAGCCCGGAAAACGAGCTGGGGAGGTTTGACGATGAGACCCAGCACCAGGTGACTTTGACGCAGGACTACTACATCGGCGTCTTCGAATGCACCCAGAAGCAATACGAATTGGTGCTGGGGAGCAATCCGTCCAGCTGGAAGGGCGACACGCGTCCGGTGGAGCAGGTCTACTATAGTAATCTGCGAGGCAACTCCGCTGCCAGCGGCTGGCCGGCCTACGGACACGCCGTGGACGCGACCTCTTTCTTTGGTAAGCTACAAGCAAAGACGGGGCTGGTCTTCGACCTGCCCACCGAGGCGCAGTGGGAGTACGCCTGTCGTGCCGGCACTACGACCTCGCTGAACTCCGGCAAGAACATTACCAACATCGGTATAAACAATTGCCCGAACATGGCGGAGGTGGGAAGGTACCGCGGCAACACAGATGACGGCAAGGGCGGGTATACTGGGATTCATACTCGGGTAGGCTCCTACCTTCCGAACGCCTGGGGGCTCTACGACATGCACGGCAACGTCTGGGAGTGGTGCCTGGACTGGTATGGAGCGTATGATACTGCCGCACCCACGGATCCCGTCGGACCAGCATCGGGAGAGCTCCGCGTAAGACGCAGCGGTAGTACCGAATACTACAATAGTGGTGCGCACACTTGCCGTTCCGCGACCCGCGGTAGATTAAGACTGGATGCCTACTCCTATTACTGCGGGTTCCGCGTGGCTTTCCTCCCTTAATTCCATCAAGTCTCGGTCAGGCGTGAGGCAGCGCTGGCACGGATGCGATGCCCAGCCTAGAGAACACCCCAACTTGCAAGGCACAAGAAGTAGTATACATCAACAAATTCAAAGTACAAGGAATTTGGGAAATGCCAAACAACAACAGACAAAACCACTCTTCAAAGGCGAATCCGTATCATCCGGTTTGCAAAGACCGATGCTGCAAGAAAGGGGACGTATGGATTGCCAATATGGGGCATGGCGAGACCATCGTTTTCCAGAAAAACGGGGAATACTTCTTGCGTGATTTCGGCGAGTCTTCCAAGAATCGAGCAATCGGATGCAGTGTTGGCAAGATTCTGGCTGATTCTGCTCCATCGGAAAAACCGCAGTGCCCTGATGACAAATCCGTTTGCCCGTTGAAATCGGCGTGCATTTTTCGAATGATCCCACGTAACGGGCTTGTGGAGGATAGACCGAAATGGAATGCCATCTTGTCCCATGCCCATTCGGATCATTTCAATGGATTTATGATGCTTTTCGAGAATCAAGAAACTGGTCAAGGCGGCCAGCCACGTAATATTTTCCATAAAGCCTATCTGCCATGCTTTTGTTCAAAGCAGGAGGATTTTGCGAAATACTCCAAATATGTTGAAGCGGCGCTCATTAGTTACTGTTTCTTTGATAATTTCAATTCAACTGACGCAAAAGCACAACTGGATAAACGAACCTATGCGGGCAAAGAAGAGGCCAGCGCCTTTCTGACTTACGAAATCGTCATGTCGGGACTTTCATCTCAGGTGACGCATCTGTCTGCAGCACATTCGTCTCCTGAACAGGGATTTGCTCAGGACATTTATCTGCCGATAAGGGATGCGGTCAATGATGCTGTATTTTTGAATAGTGATATAGAACCCTATGTGGAACGGTTTTGGAAGGCATTAAACGAAAGTAATCTTGCTTTAGATGGAAATGACAGCGTGGAAGCCGTTTTTTCGGGGCTCCGAGATGAGATATCGTCCATCTTACAGCATTATCTGTTGCTGGTCTCTGGCAATAACAGCAGAAATAAAAAAACTGACTGTGATGATGTTATGAAGATGATGTTAGGCCTGGCGGAACGAACTTCTAAAATTAAAGGTCGCTTCGACCAACAAAAACTGACAGATGCCTATCTCACGTTAGTCAATGTGTTGTCGCGAAATATCGATGATGCTAGTCTGGTCTTCGATGTTACATTCGAATGTGAAGCAGAGTGTACATCAGAATGTTGTAATGACAACAATGGGAAGTTCGGGACACCCTGCCGGGAGTGCGACGATCCAACTAAATGCAATTGCCCATCGTGTCCATCTGCGCTGCTGGCTTCATCTTCTAAGACCTGCAAATTCCCTGTCACATGGTTGTTTCTGGGGGACAACCATGATTCCAGTATCCATACACTGTTCGCAAGCGGCCCCTTTCTACGGCAGAATTACGACTTCATTAAAGCCGCACATCATGGCTCAAGGGGCGGGCAGGCTTTGAAGGCGATTGGGAAGAAGGCCAATTGCGTTGTCTGTTGTTGCGGGAACGGGCGTCACTCTAATGCAGTGCAAAAAGAATATGCGGAAATTTCCAAATGCGTTGTCCTGACCGCGCTTAAAGACCGGTGGAAACAAAAAGGTCAGATTCCCCCTGTTCTCGAACAGTTCCGTGACAAGATAAAAGTGTTGCCGGACAATGCCTGGTGAGGTCAGTTTGCATGACGATTTCGCTAAATAAGTCTTAATGCAAATTTATAAGATTCTTTTTCAGCGATGATCCCCATGTTTCCCGTTGCGTCTTTGTCCAATTTAATTTGTTGATTATGAAGAATAACATCCTGTTTTGGTTGTGCATGGCAATATTGACAACCTGTAGCAGCATGGCAGCGGACACGTTGGCTGCGGCGACCGCTGCCCCTGTCCGCATCGACGCCCGGACGACGCAGGGGGCGAAGCTCATCGCGGGGACGGAGCGGGTGTCGCCGGCGGCGAGGGCGGCCGTCAGCTCGTCCTCCGGCCTGACGGTGGACGGCGTGTCCGCCTCCGGGTGGAGTCTCTCCGCCCCATACTACGACTCCGCGCTCCAGCCGGACGGCTGGCACGCGTTCAGGCTGACGGAGACCGGCGGAACCACCTCGGTAAACCTGCTGGTGCTGAATGATGTGGTGGTTCATGGCGGGGTGCTGGAAGCCAGCGAGACCTGGGACGACTCGGTAGTACATATTGTGCGGGACTGGGTGCGCGTGCCTTCCGGAATGACGCTGACCATCGGGGATGATGCCGTCGTGAAGTTCTGCCCGGACGCGGGCGTCCAGGTGGACGAGGGCGGAGAGCTGGTGCTGCGGGACTGCGTCCTCACGCATTTCGCGGACGACACGCGCGGCGGGGACACGAACCTGGACGGCGCGAAGACCA
>JAFZWH010000098.1 GCA_017617415.1 Victivallales bacterium
ACCATATCCGTAACCATATCCGTAACCATATCCGTAACCATATCCGTAACCATATCCGTAACCATATCCGTAACCGTTCTTGGGCATGTCGGCGTTGTTGACGATGAGTCCGACGGGCTTCACGCCCACCGAATTCAAGGTCGCACGTAGTTGCACCAGGCGCGGCTTCTGCAGACGGAAGAGGCGCGTGACCAACAGCAGCGAGACTCCCTGGTTGGCAATCAACAGCGTATCGGAAACCTCGGTCACCGGCGGAGTATCCACCACCACCAGATCATATTGCGTATAGAGTTTCTCCAGCAGCGCCTTGAGATGGTCACTTCCAAGCAGTTCGTTGGGGTTCGGCGGAACCGGTCCGCACAACATGATATCAATGCCCAAATCATCAATGTGACGAATCACCGCCTCGCTGGGCACATCGCCGACCAGCACATTGGCCAACCCCTGGGCATTGTCCTCGGACTTGACAAAGGAGGACAGCAGCTTATGCAGACGTGGCTTGCGCATGTCCATGTCAATCAGCAGCACCTTGCGGTTGTCGCGGGCGAAAGCGCGAGCCAAATTACAGGCAATGAGAGTCTTGCCTTCAGAAGGCATGCAACTGGTCACTCCAAGGCATTTGCTGTCACGGGTAAGCATCGAAAGGTTCAGACTGGTTCGGATATTGCGGAACACCTCGTCCACGCGTTCTTTGCCATTGCTCTTGAGCAAGTCGTCCTCGGAACCATCAAAGAAGGGCACCGCGCCGAAGAGCGGCAGATTGAAGCCAAGTATGGCGGTGACCGTCTCCGGATTCGTGACCTTGGTGTTGGCGGAGACCAATACAAAGGACACGCCACCGGCCAGCGCAAGCCCCAAAAAGAGACAAACCGCGATGACGCGCAGGGGTTTCGGGTAGAGTGGCACATCCGCCTTCACAGCGCGGTTCACGACGAAGATGGAATACACGTCCAGTTTGGTGTTGGCGTCAGAAATCTGGACCTCGTTGATGCGGTTGACCAGCATCACGCAGTTCTGATCCAGCGCCTTCCAGGTCGCCTCCAGAATCTTGTATTCGCCCCCGATGACATCCAGCTCCGACAACTTGCCTTGAATCTCGCCCAAGCGCTCCTGGAGCATCTTGCGCTGATGCACCGAGCGCTCCTTACGCAGCTTCAGCCCCTGTATCGCGACCTCCACCTCGTTGTTCTGCGCATCCTCGATCATCTTGCCGATGTAGTCATGCGTCTTGATGACGTCGTGCGTCGCGCTGTATTGAGCCAACAGCTCCGGCTTCTTCATCGCATGCGTCAGATACATATTCTGAAGCGTCATGAAATTCTGCTGGATACCCTCGGGGACCAGGAAAGGCAGCATGACTTTCGCGCGGTCGCGGTTGCGCTCAATCTCCGTCAATGTCAGAGAAATCTCCTCCTCGTTCAGCTCCGCATCCAGAATCTGCTTGTTAATCTTCGACATCTGATCCAGAAGATCCGCATAATTCTTCTCCAAGTCGATGATGCTGTGTTCCTTCTTGAATGATAGAAGATCCTTCATCGCCTTGTCACGGTCAGCCTCCACACTCGACAACTGGTCCTTCAGAAAGCCAACGCCGGCCGAGGAGATGTCACTCTTGCGAGCCAGCATCGAATCCATGTAGGTCTGCGCAATCCCATTCGCCAGCTCCGCCGCGCCCTCCGCATCCTGAGAGTCAATCGAGATGTTCACCAGGTTCGTACCATTGACCGGTGTAACCTGTGGCTTGAAATAGCGACATGAGGCCAAACGTTCCCGTCCGAAATTCGTATATGCCTCCTGGAGAATGTCCTGGCTCTGAATGACCTGAATCTGCGTGTTCAAGAATGTGTTAGCCGCCCCACCCTGCTCGTTAACTCCTTGTAAATCAACAATTTGTATATTATTATTACTGACATGGAGTTGACAGGTGGAACGATAGACTGGCTTCTTCGTCTGGAGATAGATGACTCCAGCGAAGAAGAAAAAGACCACAGCTGCCAGATAAATCCACCAGAATCCCCGCACGTATGTGTTGTAGATGAACAACACCATCGCCAGAATGTCAGTGTCATTCTCGTTTCCGGCAGGATTCATTCCGGTATTCAGTGCCGGTTGCTGATTTGCAATCGTTTCATTCATTGGTGTCATTAAAAGTCAGCAGGGAAACTCTTCCAGTTCATGCGGATGGCAATGCCCCGAAAAAGGCCAAACCTCCCATCACCACATTGATTCTGGCACAAACAAGATGTCGCCATTCTGCAACTCGATGTCCCGGTCAAGACGATTTGACGAATTGTAGAGGTTCTTCAAGTTCAGGTTGATGACTTCTTTGTCACGAATCAAACACACGCCACTCTTTTTCGCCAGTTTCGTGTAGCCTCCAGACAAGGCAACGGCCTGGCTGGCAGTAATGACCTTGTTTGGCGGCACCACCAATGGACCGGGCTTTTCCACCTCGCCCAACACGTAGATTTCGCGAGCGGAATTGACCAGGATATAGTCCCCGGGCGCAATCATCAAGTCATTCTCGTACTGTCCGGGTCCGTTGAGCACCAGCGAGACCGGCAGCCTCATCCGAGTGCCGTCTTCGACTTGACGCACCACGAGGATATTCTGCGCGTCCGCCTTGTCCAGCAGTCCCCCCACACGGGCGATAAACTCGGAGCACAGCGGCGGCCGCTGCGTGTCGATGTAGAAACTGCCGGTGTTGCGCACTTCGCCGGCGATGTACACCGGCGGTGCCTTGGGAACCACAATCGTGTCTTCCGGCTGAAGAATAAATTCGTCGCCGCCACTCTGCCGCGAGGCCAAGGCCGTAACGTCCAGCCTGAAACGCTGAATTTCTGTTTTGTCATTCGGATTGCGACGCAAAATCGCGACGTTGTTTAGGTCAGCCCCCTCGGTGAAGCCGCCAGCCGCACTGATGGCCTGGAGCGCGGTCATGCTGCCGTAAGTCGGCAACTCCAGTGACATGCTGGAATTGACCTCACCCAGCAGATAGACGGTACGCTTGGCCCATTGGGAGACGAAGATGCTGATCTGTGGCTGATTGATTTGCTTGCCCAGCTCATCCGTCAGCGCCAAGGCGACCTCCTTTGGCGTCAGTCCACCGGCCTTGACATAGCCACACAAAGGATAGGAAAAAGTGCCATCCTCGCCAATCTGCACCGACTGGCTTAACTCTGCCATCCGAAATACTGTGATATTCAGCACATCACCCGGACGCAGAACCGAGGAGGAATTGGAATTGGATTGAGCACATAGTGCCTGCCCTATTCCAAGCACTCCCAACAAGGTCAGACACAACGCAAAGGATTTCATATTTTGAAAGTTTTCAGGGAAACTTTAACAGATAGAAAAAAGGCCGCACCGAACAGGATTCGATGCGGCCTTCTCCGCTTTGAGGCGCCCCCAAGGCGCCCCAAAGCTCGGCAGCACTCCGAAGAGTCGCTTAGAAAGTATAGCGGCAGCCCATGAAGTACTCGGTCACGCTGTAGTCCAGGTCGCTGTCGTAGCGGAACTGGATGTTGCGGTACTTGTAGCCGAGATACACCGAAATACCGCTGTTGAAGACGTAATCCGCCTCAAGAGCACCGAAGAACTCGCGGCTGTCATCCTTGTCGAACTTCTCGTCGTTGTCCGAGATGCCGCCACGCGCCAGCAACACAATGTGGGAGGTGGCCTGCCACTTGGCACCGAGGGCGATCTTGTTGCGGATGCTGTCCGTGCGCTCGTTGACGGAGCTGTTGTCGTGCGAGGTGCTCAGCGCCAGGCTGGTCTCGAAGTTGTCAACAGGCTTATACTTCAACTTCAAGCTGCCGTTGAACGTCCACTTTCCGTCAGAGTCCGCAACATGACCGGTCACGCCATCAAAGTTCATGTGCTCGACACCGGCTTCCATCGTGGCGCCAAACTTGTCGTCGTGGAAATCCACCAGGCCATTCACGACATAGCGGTTGTAGTCGTCATAGACGTCGCTGTGCACGTATTTGGTCGCCTCATAGCCAAAGCGGACACCAGCGCGAGTCTTCTCGGTGACCTGGAAGTACGGGGTCAGGTCAGCGCTGTAAACCTTTTTGGTGAAGCCATTGAACTCCTCCTGGGAGTAGTAGTCATAGACATACTTGCCATTGACCAAGGCACCCAGTTTCTCGGTGAACGCCAAGTCCGCGCCGGCACCAACGGTGGTGGTGTAGGAACGGGCATAACGGCGGTCGGCGTTGTTCAGGGCGTCAACACGCGCCACAGACTTCACACCCAGGGTGACATCACGGACCAGCCCCTCGCCATCATCTTTGTAGCTGATGGTAGGAGTCAGGCTCCAGTTGAACTGGTTGAGATCGCCGCCGAAGCGGGTGTAGTAGTCGTAGCTGAAACGTCCCTTCAAGCCATAGGTCAGATTGCCATTCTCGCGGAGGATGGAGGGCGCAACACCAGTTTTGAAGTAGAAGGCACTGCGGCGGTCGCCGGAGCTCTTATAGGCGTTGTTGGTGTGACCGATTTCCTCGAAAACACTCAAGGAAAGCTGGTTCGGGAGAATGCTCAGAGCGCTGTCCAGATATTCGCTCACATCAAAACTGGCCGCAACCGTGGTCAGGCTGACCAGAGCGGTGACTGCCATGAAAAGTCCAAAAAATTTTTTCATCGTTTTATCCTCGTTGCAACAATGTCAGATGAAGGAATGATTAATAGAGCGAGCTCTTGCTCAGCGGCGGAATCGGCTCGTCCTCTTCCTCGTCCTTATCAGTATGGGAAGTCGTGATAACGGGGTTGTCGTTATCGAAATCAATGCCGAAGAATCCACCAAGAGCTTCCAAGTCAAAGTTCGAGAGGAAGTTGCCGGTCTGGTCCTCGTCTTCAACCATGGCAATGGCCTTGGCCTTTTTGGCGGCATCGGCATCGGCATCGGCAGCGGGTTCGGCCTCGGCAGCAGGAGCGGCCTCAGCAGCGGGAGCAACCTCGGCCTCAGTGGCCTCCTGGGCCTTCAGCGAGGGAGCAATGAAAAGCATGCCTGCAAAAACAAGCAGAGCGAAGAGAGAAACTTTCTTCATTTGTGGATTCCTTTGTGGTTGACGAATTAGATTTGAACAAAAAAAAGTACTTGGGCTTAATATAGCACTTCAAAAAAACATTTCAATAAAAAGAATAAAAAAAAACGGTTTTTTCATGATTTTTTTCATAAAAACCAGTTTTCAAGACTTTTGTGGAATGGTTGTGCCTTCAAATCCCCAGCAGTTCCACTGCATTTTTCAGGCTGACTTGCTCCCAAGTCATGACACCCAGTGATTTGGTGATGGTCTCCTGAGCCACGGCAAGTCCGGCGGGACGGCGCACGGAGTTGTGGGCATCCGAACCGATTACCACCCGAGTGGGGTCGTGGTCGATGAGTGCCAGCATGAGATTGGGTATGGCATGGTGGAAGAAGCTCTTGCGGAAGTCCTCGGAGTTGAACTGGAGTACCAGTCCTTTGTCCATCAGGTCGCAAAGCAACTGGAACGATTTGCGAAAGTTCTTGTAGCGCTCTGGATGGGCGAGCACCAACGGCACCCCCTTGAGCTGCGCCATGAAGAGTAGGTCCGCCACGAAATGCAGATCCATATCGATGGAGAGTTCCAGCAAAAGCGGACGATTTGGCGTTCCAGGCACGCCGCAGAGGATTTCCGGATGGGCCACCGCCATGTCCACAGAGTGTCCGTCCGCAAAGTACTCCAATCCGGGATAGATTCGAAGTGGAATCTGCTCCTTCGCCAAGGCTTCAGAGAGTGTTTGAAGAGCCTCGGAACGGCACGGCAGCAATGTGTCGATAATGGTGCCGTGTCCATGAGGGGTGGCCACCACGGTATCCACGCCAGCGTCCACGCACTGTCGCGCCAGCGCCAGGGACTCATCGAGGCTCTGTGCACCATCGTCAAGACCAGGCAGAATATGACAATGAAAGTCAATCATGGCTATTGAGGTAGAAATTCCGATACCACTCGGCAAATTTACGCAGCCCGCCACGCAGTGGCGTAGAAGGCCTGAAACCGGTATCGCGCTCCAGCGCCGAAGTATCCGCGTAGGTCACGGGCACGTCGCCGGGCTGCATTGGCACCAGTTTCTTGTGGCTTTCAAAGTCGTAGTCGAAGGGCAACACGCCAGCGTGCACGAGTTCCTGCTGAAGGATATCCACGAAGGTCAGGAGGTTCTCCGGCGCGGAGTTTCCGATGTTATAGATGCGGTAGGGCGGCAGCGGCAACCCGTCCGCGCCGTCTTGCTTTTCGGGGGCGCGTTGCATCACACGGTAAACGCCCTCGACGATGTCATCCACGTAGGTGAAGTCGCGTTTGCAATTGCCAAAGTTGAAAATCTCAATGGTTTTTCCTTCACGCAGCTTATTGGTGAAGCTGAAATATGCCATGTCGGGACGCCCGGCAGGACCATAGACGGTGAAAAAGCGCAGACCTGTGGAGGGGATATTATATAATTTGCTGTACGCGTGCGCAAGGAGTTCATTGGACTTCTTGGTGGCGGCATAGAGGGACACGGGGTTGTCCACGCGGTCGTCCACGCTGTAGGGGACCTTCTGGTTGCTGCCATAGACGGAGGAACTGGAGGCATAGACCAGATGTTCGACGGGAAAATGTCTGCATGCCTCTAGAATGTTGAAGAAGCCCACCAGGTTGGATTCGATATACGCCTCGGGATGCGTGATGGAGTAGCGAACGCCCGCCTGGGCGGCCAGATTCACCACCACCTGCGGGTGACATTGACCAAAGATGTCATCCACCAGCCCCTTGTCCGCGATGCTTCCGCGCACAAATTCCCATCGTCCTGCCCCGCTCTGACCGGTCATACGGGCGAGTTCCCGCAAACGCCATTCCTTGAGAGAGACGTCGTAGTAGTCGTTCACATTGTCCAGACCAATCACTTTGCATTCCGGCACCTCGGCGAGTAACTTCGAGGCAAGTTTCGCGCCGATGAAGCCGGCCGCGCCGGTGACCAGGATGGTCTTGCCTTCGAGATTGACATTGGGATGCAACATATCCGTTTACTTTTCAATGCCTTTGTAGTTTTGCTGAACCTCCTGGTAACTGGCCAGGTTGCCGATGTCGTAACGCCGCCCAGGCATTTCCATCGCATGGACGGGCGTCCGCTGGCACAGCCAGGCAACCAGGCTGCCGGGTGCATCGACGGCACAGCCTTCCGCAATGGCCTCGCCCACGCGAGCAATGTCATTGCGACGGTAGTAGTAGAAGGCGGGGCATGCCCAGTGGGTGGCGGGCGTGGGCGACTTCTCGGTCATCGCCAGCACGAGGTCATGGTCGTCGATGGTAAGCACGCCGGTCTTAAGCAACCGCTTCTCGTCGTGTTCGTAGTAGCGCATCACGCAAGTGGTCTGCTTTGCCAAGGCGTAGTTCACGAAATGCGCCAGGCTGAAATCCAGGAGGTTGTCCCCCGCCATCACCAGCACGTCATCGTCCACCTTGAGTGCATCGATGGCGAATTGGATGTCGCGCACCGCGCCCAGACGCGTCTCGTTGGTGGCGGTGCCGTCATCCACGACATCGATATGCTGCATCCGCCGAGCCGCCCAGCCGTCAAAATGCGGCATGAAGCGGTGATTGGAGACCACGGCGTAGCCAGAGACCTCGCCAGTGGTCTCCAAGTCATCAATCAACCAGTCAAGGATGGGCTTGCCCTGCACTTCCAACAGTGGCTTGGGGAAGTTTTCCGTCAAAGGATACAGCCGTGTGGCGTATCCGGCGGCGAGGATGAGACACTGCATCTTAAAATTAGAGAGTAGAAATTTAACTGGCAGGACTAGCCAGGCTAGTGCCTTCCCCCGACGCCGTCAGCGCTATCGCAGACATGGACGGAGAATTTTCCCTCAAGTGCGGGGAATGCCTTGAGGTACTCGGCGGTCACGCGCATTGAGGCGCTCTCCACGAAGGCGGGGTCCACGAGGGCCATGCAGCAGCCCTTGAAGCCGGCGCCGGAGAAGCGTCCGCCGTAGATGCCGTCGGTCTGCGTCATGATGCGGTAGAGTTCCTTAAGTTCCGGCGATCCGGTCTCCCAGTTCTCGATGGAGGACTTTCCGCTGGCGAAGGAGACTCTGCCGAACTCCTCGATGTCGCCATTGCGCCAGGCCTCGGCTCCGCGTTCGGTGCGTTCGAACTCGGTGAAGTAGTGCTTTGCACGGCGAAGCCACGGCTCCGGCAACCGTGCGCCATAGCGCTCGAAGACCTCGGCGGGGACCTGCCGCATGGCGGTCTCGGCAACCTTCCCGTACTCCAGTCCCGCATAAGCCAAAAGCGCGTATGCGGCGGCGCGGCATTCGTCCACGCGCGTGTTGAATTTTGAGGATGCCAGCGCGCGTTCCAGTCCGGAGAAGAAGATGACGATGCGGTAGGGCTTCATCGCGGGAGCCTGCGGGATGAGTTCATAGGAGCCGTCCTGGGTGTCCAAGTAGAGGAGCTGGTCCTTGCGGCAATAGACCTCGCAACTCTGGTCGAGGGTTCCGCAGGAGACACCGACATATTTGTTCTCGGCGGCCTTGGCGAACTGGATGATCTCCGTCTCGCTCAGCTGGATGTCGTTGACCTTGGCCAGTGCCGTCAGGAAGGCAATGGTGACTGCCGCAGAAGAGGAGAGCCCCCCAATGGGGAGGCTTCCTTCGATGACGCCCGCCAGGCCAATGCGGAGTTTGTATTTCATCCCCAGCTGGATGGTCACGCCACGCAGGTAGTCCGCCCAGTCGCCCTGTTTGGTCTCTGGAGTGGAGGCGACATGGAACTGTGCACGTTTGCCGAACTGCAGGCTGGCCAGTTCCACGACGCCATTTTGCTTGGGGTGGTAGGCAATGCGGATGCCACGGTCCAGCGCCAGACCGGTGACCTTGCCCAGCTGGTGGTCCACATGGGCGCCCACGGGACAGATGCGGTAGGGACAGAAGGCCACTGCGGCGGGGTCGCTGTGGTAGATTTCCTGGAATCGTTCGATGCAGTTCATAGCAGTTTTGAAGGGGTTAGCCGGCGCAGAATTCGGGGTCGGTCTTGAGCAATTCGTCGAAGTAGGCGATGGTTTTGACCAACCCCTCGCGCAGAGGCGTGGTCGGCTGCCATCCCAAAAGTTCCTGCGCCTTGGTGATGTCGGGACGGCGTTGCTTCGGGTCATCGGAAGGCAACGGCATTCTAATAATCTTGGACTTGGAGCCGGTCAGCTCGATGATGGTCTCGGCCAATTGGAGGATGGTGAACTCGCCTGGATTGCCGACATTGACGGGACCGGTGACCTCGTCCGGCGTGTCCATCAGGCGCATCATCCCGTCGATGAGGTCGTCGCGGTAGCAGAAGGAGCGCGTCTGCGAGCCATCGCCGTAGATGGTGATGTCCTGGTTCTGGAGCGCCTGGAGGATGAAGTTGGAGACCACGCGGCCGTCGTGGGGATGCATCCGAGGACCGTAGGTATTGAAGATGCGGATGATCTTGATGCGGAGATTGTGCTGGATTCGGAAACAGTTGAAGAGCGTCTCGGCGCAACGTTTCCCTTCGTCGTAGCAGGAGCGCAACCCAATCGGGTTCACGTTGCCCCAGTAGGATTCCACCTGAGGATGAACATTCGGGTCGCCGTAAACCTCACTTGTGGAGGCCTGGAGAATCTTCGCATGGAGGCGCTTCGCCAGTCCCAGCATGTTGATGGCGCCATGCACGCAGGTCTTCACGGTCTGGGTGGGATCCTTCTGATAGTGGATGGGCGAAGCGGGACATGCCAAGTTGAAGATCTCGTCGCACTCGATGTAGAGCGGGAAGGTCACATCGTGCCGGATGACCTCGAAGCGCGGGTTGTCCAGCAGGTGGTAGATGTTGCGACGGGTTCCAGTGTAGAAGTTATCCACGCAGATGACCTCGTTGCCACGCTCCAACATCTTTTCGCAGAGCCAGCTGCCCAAAAAGCCACCGCCACCAGTAATCAGAATGCGTTTCATCGATTTATCCTTACTTTGCAGAACCTCTAACCTCTAACCTACCACCAGCGCGCCGGCACCGGAGACGGGACGGCAGGGGAGGATGCGCGCGGGACGGTCAAATTTCTCGTAGTAATCGCGCATCAACGCCGCCGAAAGTTCGGGGATGGCGTCGCGATGCGTGAAAATCATCATGCAGCCGCCCAGCCCAGCGCCAGCCAACTGCGCACCAGCCACGCCGGGCACGCGCGAGGCAATGTCCACCATCAGGTCGATGGCAGGGATGCTGCAACCGTACGCTCCGCTTTGGCGTTCCAGCTGGGCACGCTCAACGCGTTCGATCTCGCCGCTTTCGATGTCCTCCATCAACTGCATGATGTCGTGGTTTCCGACATGGGGGACGTATGGAATTTCACGCAGTCTCTCGTCGTGCGCGACCACGCGGTCACCGTCATGTGAACGAAGCATCATCTCGCCAATCGCAGAAACATCCCCCCGAGCCAGCACATCCGCGAATTTGGCGGAACGAGCCATTTCGGAGAGTCCGAAAAGCACCACTCCACGGACGGGATAGCGCCGTTCAGGGGCACTGTCATGTCCGCTGAAGAATGGCGTGGTCTCCACGCCCTGGAGCATCTCCTCCAGCTCGGCGCGGCTGGGGTTTTCGGGCAGCCGCAGGAGAATCTTGTAAATCTCGCGCAACGAGGTGCGAAGATTCTGCGCATTGACGTCGCGGAGATAGTGCAGCACCGCGGCATACTGCGGACAAAAGCGCCGAATCAGCGCGAAGCCCAGGCGATAACAGGCCACGCGGTGATTGAACTGGTCCTTCGCATTCGAAGACTTGCGTGCCTTGACGCCGGAGTCGCACACCACCATCTGGTAGTCCGGCGGGAAAGAGACCGTTCCCTCCACCCCAAAATCGAAGAAACGCACCTTGGTGATGGTGCCGCACTCGCCGAGCTTGACCGCCGCATGATCGGCGCTGCCACCGTGAGTGCCGACGAACCACTCGCTTTCCCCGCAGAGAGTGATAAGCTGGTTCTGGGCGGTAGCCAGGCCATTGAGCCGCACCACCGCCTCGCTGGTACAGACCACCAGGCTGGAAGAGGAGGAGAGCCCCGCCGCCATCGGGATGTTTCCAGTCACCAGCAAGTCCATGCCCTGCAATGGGATATTGTGATATTTCTTCTGGAGGCGCAGAATTGCCGCGCGAATGTAGTCGCTCCAGGTGATGCCCTGCGACTGATGGCGTTTGGCAAGTTTTTCGCTGCCTACCAACGTCTCCCAGTCCTCCCACGGCAAGTCAGCCAGCAGGTCGCCAATGCGGAAGGAATCCTCTGCGAAGAGCTCCGGTTGGATGTGACGCATCGTGATCGTGTCGTCTGCACGCTCGGCCACGAACATCATCGTCTCGAAGCTGATGGTCATCAAGTTGCAGTTTCCGCCCTGGTGGTCCACATGGCGTCCCATGGCATTGAGGCGGCCAGGCGCACGAACGAACATCAGTTTTGCATTCAACGGGTAAAGTTGTCTGGCGGCCTCGCCCAGTTTCTGCATTTCTGCGAGCTGGCGGTCAATGACTGCCTCATCCTTGCCGTAGAGTGACTCAAGCTGTTGCCGGAAGGCGCCACCAGGCTGTGCCCCCGACGCGAAGTCAGCCAGCCACTCGGAGAGCGGCCGGAAAAGCCCTTCGGGATGAGGCGCACGGGGCGAGCTTTCCCTCTGGTGCAGGGCTTTCTCGACCTCCAGTAGCTCGGATGGATTGTTGAATCCCAAGAGCTTGCCGGGCTCGGTGACCGCGAAGACCAGCGTCCGCACAGCCGGATCCTGCAACCCGACGCGATAGACATAGTTCACCAGGTCAGGAAGATAGATTTCCTGCTGAGCATTGTCGCGCGTAAAGGTTGGCAACGCTTGACGCAGCAGGCCTGCCTTAACCAGATACACCGAAGTATTGCGCAGTGTCAATGCCTCGGCCTCCTGCGGCGTAAGCGTCCGCTCTCCGGCCATCGTTGCAAAGCGGAACTCGGCCAGCCCCTTGGCAATCGCAACGCGATCGGCCTCAGAGACGGGCTCGACCGACGATGCACCGCCGAGTCGTTCCCAGAGTTCGCCGAAGGCCTTGGCGCCCTTCTTCGCATTGGGTTCGACACCTGGGAAGAAATTCTCGCAGAGCAACTGGAAGAGCGCGCCACGGCCGGACTCCCCTTCGGCAAGTCGCTTCTGCATAGCAAGATATGCCTTGCGCTGACGGATGTCGGCCAACTCGATGTCCGCCAAAGGCGCTCCGGCTTCATCCACCACAATTCGTCCCGCCCCGCTGGGTTCCTTTACGACCTGCGCCATCAACGAAAGCGCGGCGCCGGAAGAGTTGTGCCGTGCCAGGAACTGCTCCAGCACCTCCTGGTCGATGAGGCGGTCGCCGGCGACAATCAGCACGTCGTCATCGGCGAGCATGGTTGCACCGCTCATCGCGCTGGCAACGGCTCCGGCGGTCCCATTTTGCTCTGGCTGAAAGGCATAGACGCAGTTGGGGAACTCCGCGCCGACGGTCTTCATGACCGCCTCGGCCAAGGTCCCGACAACCACGACAAACTGCTTCACACCCGCTGCGACATACGAACGCATGGCACGCACAATCGCAGGAACACCGTTGACGGGGAAGCAGACTTTCGGAGTGCTTTCAGAGTGCATCCGAGTGCCCTTCCCCGCCGCCAGAATGATGGTACAAGGGGCTTTGCTCATTATGGAATTAAAGGGGTTAAGAAAGAAAGTATAATATACACGCTTGCGCCAATTTCGCACCTCATCGCATTCGCGCTCACTGGACGTCAGGATGGCCGGGACGTCGGACGACGGACGTCAGCCTACTGGAGTCCCCGGTTCATCTTTCCCGTGCGATACCCTTCCAAATCCAGCGCAACATACAGGAAACCCAACGCGCGAAATTTCTCCACAATTTTCTCTCGAACAAGTGGTTCTGCCAGGCGTGCGATTTCCTCCGGCTCGACCTCAATGCGCGCCAAAGTCCCATGGACTCTCACGCGGAACTGTCGAAGCCCCAGACTGCGAAGATATTCCTCCGCTTGCTCCACCATCGACAGCTTCTCCTGCGTGATGGTTTCGCCATAGACGAAGCGACTGGCCAGGCAGGCGAAACTCGGCTTCTGCCAAGTCGGCAACCCCAATTCGCGGGAGAGTTCGCGGACCTCCGCCTTGGTCAATCCGGCCTCGCGCAGAGGACTCCGCACGCCGAATTCCGCGATCGCCTGAAGTCCAGGACGATAGTCGCCCAGGTCATCCACATTCGAACCCTCCGCCACTGCCGAGAAGCCCTCTGCGGCGGCAACTTTTATAATATTGCTAAATAATTCTTTCTTACATAGATAACATCTATTTTTTTGATTTTCGGCAAATTCCGGGACGGTTTCGAGTCCAAAATCTATGAAAATCTGCCGGATGCCCTCGCGACGGCAGAACTCCGTCGTCTCCGCAGTCTCCCGCGCGGGAAACCATGGTGCCTTGCAAGTTATCGCAATCACTTTCGCTCCAAGGACATCGTGCGCGACTTTCAGGAGCAGCGTGGAGTCCACCCCGCTGGAGAACGCCACGGCAACGCCTCCCAGAGCATGAAGGTTCTCCTGTAGTAATTGGTATTTTTTCTGGAGTTCTCCACAAAGCATGTCTTTAATGTAATTTGCTTGGGAATTTCTGTCACTGTCCATGTTTCGCCAACGTGGAGCTTACCAGCGACTACCGCCATTGTTCCCACATTGCCCAATCTGAGGCTGCCACGCCAGATCTCCTACGAAAGTTTCACCGCTATCCACCGCTCACTTCACGCATCGAGGCTATTCTCATCCAGAAGAAATTTCCTCAGTCCGATGGTGGTGATGCCAAAATCATCGTGACGGACGCCGATATTGTCCCGGACAACGATGATTTTCCGAAACGAATCAGGCACATTGAGCAAGGGACGGCGTTCCTGTTCCGCCTTGCCGGTGTCCAGCATGGCAAAAGCCGACTGGACATAATACTTTTTGCTTCCGCGGTAGGCGATGAAGTCAATCTCTAACTGCCTGGAATGGTGAGTGCCTTCATCGTCAAACTCCTGAATTGGAACCACCCCGACATCGACTTTGCAGCCGCGAACCCGCAACTCGTTATAGATGATGTTCTCCATGATATGGTTTTCCTCCTGCTGCCGGAGACCGAGCCGAACATTGCGAAGCCCCACATCCTCAAAGTAGTATTTCATGGGGGTGTTGATGTATTTTCGCCCCTTGACATCATAGCGCATCGCCTTCTCCAGGAGGAAAGCGTCCTCCAGATGGGAAATATAACTCCGCAGGGTATGCGGGGAGATCTTCTTCCTCTTGACGCTTCGGAAAGTGTCTGAAAGTTTTTTAGGATTCGTCAGCGACCCCACCGCAGAGGCAAGGATGTTGAGAAGCTCGTCAAATTCATCCAGATTACGGATACCGTGCCTTTCCTGGATGTCCGTTTCATAAACCTGTCGAAACAATTGGTCAAGATAATCCACTTTCCCTTCGGGTAACGGAAAGGAGAGCGTCAGGGGGATACCCCCGTAATTGAAGAAACTTTCCCACGCCTCATCTTCATTACCTTTATATGCAGGAAGATACTCGCGAAAACAAAGCGGATGCAGACGGATTTCCTGCCCACGTCCCCGGAATTCCGTCACGATGTCACGGGAGAGAAAGCGAGAGTTGCTTCCCGTGACATAGATCTCCGCATTGCGGAGGTGCAGAAGAGTGTTCAGAAGCTCCTCGAATCCATTCATCAATTGTATCTCATCCAAAAGGATAAAATACTTCCCCTTGTCAGTAAGCCGGGAACGGATGGCTGCCAGCATCGCCTTGGGTTCGCGCAATTCGGCGTTGTCCATACTGTCCAGGTTGTATTCCAGAATATGGTCTTCCGGAATTCCGGATCGAAGAAGATGCTCGCGAAACAGTTCAAACAGCAGATAGGATTTGCCACACCGCCGAATGCCCGTGACGATTTTCACCAGCCCATTTTCCTGACCATCGATCAGGCGGGACAAGTAGTTGTCGCGTCGAATTTTACGCATTCTATTGCATTTTCTATGTGATTCTACAAGAAATTTGCAATACTATAGTGCCTCCCATGAAAACATCACTGCCGAATCAGGGATTTAACGGGAATCATGGAAGATATATTGTCAGCTTGGCATCCCCCAATAGTAATGCGGCAAGGCCATCAAACCGGCATATTACAGTTCTTAATTTTTATTTTCCAACGATTTAAGTATATTATCCATATTCTTGCAAGACGCACATTGCCCCCCGGAGCATTTTCCTCCGCAGCCGCCTTTGCATTCAGAGCATGCGCCATTTCGCAAGATATGGCGCACGGCAGCCACAAAGGCGACAGCGAAGAGTATCACGATGATCCAGGATGCCAGATTCATAAGGGGTTCTGTGCCCGGAGCGAAAGCCCCGAGTTATTCCTTCGGCATTGGTCGGAAGACAAGGTAGAGCGCGGCAACCACGAGGGCGAAGGCCACGATGGTCCAGAAGCCGAACTGCCCGCCGATGAAGAGCGCGCCAATCTGGTAAACGACCAGTGCGAGGCAGTATCCCACGAGGAACTGGAAGCCCACGCAGATCCATCCCCACTTCGCGCTTCCCATCTCGCGGAAGGCGGTCGCGATGGCGACCATGCAGGGCGGGTTGAAGAGGTTGAAGAGCATGAAGGAGAGCGCCGCGAGGGTGCCCAGACCGACGCCGTTGAGCTGCATGAAGAGAGCGCGCAAGTGCGGCAGCGTGCCGCCCGCAACGGGCTGGTTGCCCGCAACCATCGCCAGCGTGGCGGGAGCCTGTTCCTTGGCAGCCTCCGCGACCACGGAGGCCACCGCGCCGGCCCAGTCCTGCCCGAAGCCCAATGGCGCAAAGATCCACTTGAGAACATTGCCGATGGAGGCGAGGATGGACTGGTCGAGCGCCGCGCCGACATAGCTGAGCGTCCAGCTGAAGTGCATCAGAATCCACAGGACGGTGCACGCCGCGAAGATGATGGTACCGGCCTTGATCATATACGCCTTGGTGCGGTCCCAGGTGTGGCGGACAATGCCGTAGAAAGTCGGCAGATGATAGGCGGGCAACTCCATCACAAAGGGCGCGGGATCGCCTGCGAAGGCCTGGAACTTCTTCAGAATCAGTCCGCCGAGAACGATGACGCCGATGCCGGAAAAATACATCGCCGACGCCACCCACGCACTGCGCGAGAAGAAAGCCGGCACGAACATCGCGATGATGGCGGCCTTTGCCCCGCAGGGGATGTAAGTCCCCAGCATGATAGTCATGCGGCGGTCACGCTGCGCCTCGATAGTCCGCGTGGCCAGAATCGCCGGCACCCCGCAGCCCATCCCGACGAGAATCGGGATGAAGGACTTGCCGGAGAGGCCGAATTTATGGAAGATGCGGTCCATGATGAACGCCACACGCGCCATGTAGCCCACATCCTCAAGAAAGCCAAGGAAGAGGAAGATGACGATGATCTGCGGCACGAAGCCCAGAATGGTTCCCACGCCGCCAAAGATGACGTCGAAGACCAGCTTGTGCAGCCAGCTGTCCTCCGCGACGCCGATTCTCGAGAACCAGGTGGCCGTGATGGCGGGCAGAGAGCGGAACCACAGGCCGTATTTGGCCGAGTCTGCGGGGTCTGGTTCGGACACGGCGCGTGCCGCCTCGGCGGAGGTCCGGTCAGCAATGAAGGCGGAGAATGGGAACACCGCCGCTTCCTCGCCGTCTTCTCCAGCGACGCGAAGAGCGGGTTCGCCGCCTTCCGTCACAAGCGTGATGCCTTCAAGCTTGGCGTCCTTGGGGGTTCCGTCTTCCTCGAAGAGCGCGACGATATCCTCCCGTGCAATGGCGCTGAACGAATCGGCATCCGTGAATTTTGCGACAAGGAATTCATCCAGGGCGACGGGATAGTTGGTGACCTCGCCGGTCTCCTCGTCTTCGACGCGGAAGAGTCGCGTGGCATTCTCATCGCCTGCGGACTCGAACGCTTCGATGCGCGCCTGCGCGGCCATGAACTCGGCGGTATCCTCCTTCCAGGCAATCGCTTTGGCACTGGTCGGCCAGGTTAGGTGCCAACCCGCCTCGCCGAAGACACCGTCGTTTGCCCAGTCGGTCATCCACGAGCCGACGGTCGTTACAGAAATGTAGTACATCAGCCAGATGACAGCCGCGAAAATCGGCAGCGCGAGAACGCGGTTCGTCACCACGCGGTCGATTTTGTCGGAGAGCGTAAGTTGTCCGCGCCCGATGCGACGGCGGAACGCGCGGTCGGTGACTTCTTTCACGCGCGCGTAACGCTGGTCGATCACAATCGACACGGAGTCGTCGTCCATTTCCTTCTCGCACTCTGCGACATGCTCATTGAGGTGCGCCAGAAGCTCCGAGTCGAAGCCGAGGCCTGCAACCGCCTTCTCGTCACGTTCGAAGATTTTGATTGCGTGCCAGCGGATGCTCTGCTCCGGGACCTTGCCCTGAATCGACTCCTCGATGTGCGCGATGGCATGCTCGACGCTGCCCGTAAAGACATGCGGGCGCGGAGCCGTCTCCCCGCCATGTGCCAGCTCGACCGCCTTTGCCGCGACCTCGTGCACTCCCTCGCCCGTAAGCGCCGAAATCGGCACGACCGGACATTGGAGTTCAAGCGAGAGGCGGCCGAAGTCGATGTCGTCGCCGTTCTTTCGGACAATGTCCATCATGTTCACCGCCACGACGGTCGGGATGCCGAGTTCCAGCAGTTGCGTCGTGAGGTAGAGATTGCGTTCGAGATTCGTCCCGTCGATGATGTCAATCACCGCATCGGGGCGTTCCTCCACGAGATAGGTACGCGTAACCACCTCCTCGGGCGAATATGGCGAGAGCGAGTAGATTCCGGGAAGATCTTGGATGATGACATTGCGCCGACCTTTCAACCGACCTTCTTTCTTTTCCACCGTCACGCCGGGCCAGTTGCCGACATACTGGCTGCCCCCAGTGAGTTCGTTGAAGAGCGTGGTCTTGCCACAGTTCGGATCGCCTGCAAGCGCAATCTTGATTTCACGAGAATCATCGGACGACTGCGAGACGGCGGATGCAACCGGACTGGACGCGACCGACACCGACCGTTCCGCCACCTTCGACGCCTCCTCGACCTCGATGATCTCCGCATCTGAACGGCGAATCGAAAGCTCGTAGCCACGCACCGTGATTTCGACCGGGTCACCCAGCGGAGCCACCTTGCGGACATAGATTTCCACGCCCTTGGTGATGCCCATGTCCATCACCCGGCGCTTCAACGCGCCTTCCCCATGTAGCTTGACGACCGTCACGGTGTCGCCAACTTTTGCGTCACGCAATGTCTTCATTGGTAAACTTTCTCTTTCGTGCTGTTTGGAACTCAAAATGCGAAAGAGCACTTTACGCCGCCCCACCAGTTGGTGCGGTTGTTGTTCGCGTCATCTTTCCACTCCTGACGCTCGTGGGAGTTGGTGGCCCAGGCGACGCCGACATAGGCGCCGAGAGTCACGTGATCGCAAATTTCATAGTCCACTTTCGCCACCAGGTCGGTGGCCTTCATCGCGGACTTGCCCCAGCCGTTGAACTTGTGGTCGCCCCAGTACCAGGTGTTGGTCAGACTGAAGGCAACCTGCTCGGTAATCTGGTAGCCGTAGGAGATGCCGCTTTCGGTGTACCAATAATACTGTTCCAAGTCGTAGTAGAGGTTGTTGGAGAGGGCGAGGCTGTGCGGGCTGTCCGCCTCGGTGAAGGACGCCAGCACGTTGTCCAGGCTCACGCCCAGGCAGAGGGGCATCTCCTTGAAGTGGGACAATTCGCGCTTGTCGCCCTCTTCGCGATAGCGCGGATATTGGTAGTATTGCCAAGAGAAATCCACGGTCAGGTCGGAGAAGCCGCCCAGCTTGTCGGCCTCGATGGTATAGGCGTAGCCGATGACATAGTCAATCTCCTCCGCACGGCCCCTGCGGTTGTTGGTGTAGGAACCACTGCGCTCCGGGCTGTTGTAACTGCTCATGTCAAACGGAGACCACACATCCACGTAGAAGCCCTTTAACTCCAAGTTCAACTCCAATGCCAGAATCGGATCCGGATTGCCGACCGCACCCTTCGAGACGTATGCGGAAGAATAATCCGCCGTCAATTCCAACGACGGCTTCCAGCCATTCTCTTCCTCTTCCGCCGTCACCACATCCTGAGCCATCACGCCGACACTCAGCATCACGACACCCAAGAGCACGCAAAATGTTTTTTGCATTTTCACTAAAGTTCTCCTTGTCTAAGTTTATTGTTGAAGTTTGACTTTCTATTTTCGCAGAATCTGACCAACAAAAGTTCCGTCGATCAGATGCGAATCTATTTGTTAGATGAACTTAATTTAATCGCGTCTAATTATTTTTCAAGCGCCAAAAATGAAATTTCCCATGAAATTGGGATAAATTATGAGAAATTTCCATGGAAAAGCGATGAAACCCCACGAACCACCCCAACCGAATTATTGGACCTACGACCTGGGCAATGGCTGGACCGCGATGGCCGGCAAGACTGCCGTGGACAACGACCTGGTGACCTTCCAGCTGGCAAAGCAGACCGACCACTGGTTCCACCTCTCCGGTGCGCCCGGCTCCCATGTCTTGCTGCGCGGACCGGAGGGCGAGACGCCCTCGCGGGATTTGCTCCAGGCAGCGGCGAACATCGCGGCATACCACAGCAAGGCGCGGGACGGCGGCTGGTGCCACGTGGACTGCTGTCTGGCAAAGGATGTCTCGAAGCCCCCGCACGTGCCCGCCGGAACCGTAACCATCGCGCATTCCCGAACCCTGCGCGCCCGTCCGCAACTGCCAGGCTAGCCTTGCTACTTTCTGCTGGTGCGCGCCAGCAGTACATTCTGTAGGCGGCGCGATTGCCCCAATACGCCACCCCATCCTGTAGTACCCCCGCGGGGGCGCGATTGGCTATGTACCATTCTCTATACATCCATGTGCCTTTCTGTAGTGGCGGCAAGTGCGACTACTGCGCTTTCTACTCGATAGGCGACTCCACGCCGGAATTGCGGGAGAAATATCTGAACCGCCTGGAGGAGGAGTTCACCGAACACGCCTCCGAATGCGCACCGCTGCGCTCCATCTTCGTCGGCGGCGGCACTCCCAGCGCGCTCGCGACGGAGGAGCTTTCACAGCTGCTTGGTGCCGTCCGGCGGAATTTTACTCTGACACCCGACTGCGAATGGTCGATGGAGGCCAATCCAGACTCCCTCACCATGGAAAAACTCCACGCCGCACTGGAGGGCGGCGTGAGCCGCCTCAGCCTTGGCGTGCAGTCCTTCCAGCCGCATCTGCGAGAGCGCCTCGGACGCCGCGGAAGCCTCGAAACTCTGCCGGAGTTGGTCGCACAGGCACGAAAGCTCGGTCTTCCTAAACTCAACTTCGACCTCATTTATGACATTCCAGGACAGACCCTGCCAGACTGGGACAGCGACCTCCATGCCGCGCTTTCACTCTCTCCCGAGCACCTCTCCTGCTACAGTCTGATTTTCGAGGAGAACACCCCGTTGTCCCGCCGTCTGAAGCCACCCGTTGACGACGAGTTTTTCCTTCAGTGCTGGCATCACAACGACGACCTTCTCGCCGCGCATGGCCTACCGCGCTATGAGATATCAAATTTCGCCGCGCAGGAGAACCGCTGTCGCCACAACTGGGAAATCTGGCATGGTCAAACCTATTTGGGCTGCGGACCGGCGGCGGTCTCCTTTGACGGTGAGGACCGTCCCGCCAACCCTGCCGACCTGACGGCCTGGCTCGACCACGCGCCCCCCACCCACGACCACCTCGCGCCGGACGCCCGCCGACGCGAAATCTTCGCCTTCGCCTTCCGGACAGTGGTTGGCTGGACCTGGGAGCTTCTGGACAAGACACTCGGTCTTACCCAAAAAGACCTCGCCAATCGTCCTGAAATCCAATCCTTGATTGGACAGAACTGGATAATTCTTGACAATTCCGGCATCCGCCCCACCCCGCGCGGACTGATCTTCAATGATCAACTACTCGAAGCGTTGCTCTAGAAAATTTACAAAAGAATAGGAAAGAATGGAAAATTTATAATCATAGAAAGTAGCTATTTTATATTTTATTTTGATTTGAAAAGCTCCACGCAAGCAATATATTAGGCGTGCTGACGGCAGAGTGCCGATGCGTCATTGGTCGCAACCAACTCCCGCATTAGCGGGCAATAAGGAGGTGATGGCCAATGTTCATTGGGAGCGAGGCAATTGCAAAAGTGGCCGGAGGCAGTCGCGAGTGGGCTGCCGTCGAGTGCAAAGAGCGGACGGCGCGCGCACTTTCGTGCGTAAGCCGGACGCGATGCGGCCATCGGCGGCAGAGCGCCGCGAATGCCCCGGGGAGTTTTGCAATTGCCTCGGAGCATCCTAATCATCCGGCTCCACATCCATAAATAATAGATGCAGGCATCCGGTAAGGCCGAATGCCTGCGTGAAAACGCACACCAAGCGTCGCTAGTCTCAACTGGCCAGTGATGTTTGCGACATGTGCTTCGCACGCATGTCGCAAAGGCATTTCTGCCGTCAGTTTTGACATTATTCATAATATACACCGCTTTCCTCCCATGCAAGCCGCATGGCGGATTTTTCCCAGAAAAAACAGCACCAAAACTGACCTCGTCGTGCTCTCCGCCATCCAGCAACTTATCAGGAAAAACCTGACAATTCTTGACAATTCCGGCATCCGCCCCACCCCACGCGGACTGATCTTCAATGGTGAAGTGATAGGCGCATTGCTATGATTTTCCATTTTCATCGTCAAATTATGGAATTGTAGATTATAGTAAGGATGTTCTTTTATATTAATTGTCAACTCAAGGGAGTTTCCAGCATGAAACCAATCCTCTACACTCTCTGCCTCATCCTGGCACTGTTCTCCGTTTGCAATGTTCCGGCCGCATCGTATGACACGAACAGCTATCCGCATCTGCGCGACCGCAACGAGAAGCGCATCAAGGAAATCACCAAATTCATCGCCGCCGAGGCAAAGAAGCAGCAGGATGCCTGGTTCCTCGCCAAGCAGGCCCAGGACCAGGCCAAGGCCGGCGGGAACAACGATGGCTTTGGCGGTCCCGGACCAAGCATGAAACCGATGGGGCCAGGAATGGGTCCCGGCGGAATGCCTCCGGCTCCTTCGCCTGCGAACGATTTGCCGCCCGTGCCGGACAAGTTCGAGATCAACGAGGAACTCATCCAGGCCGCCGTCACCGCGAAATTCGGCGGCGATCTGATGGATGCGGCAGGCCCCTTCCCCAAGGTGGACATCCGCTCCAAGCTGGAGCTTCAGGAGGCCGCCGCGAAGCTGCCCGAAATCAAGGAGAATTTCGCTGACTCCTTCGAGATGGAATACGCAATCCAGCCCCTCCGTCGGGAGGAGGCCATGAAGGTGCAGGAACTTCTGAAAGACGCCCTCATTCCGGAGATCCGCCTGCTTCAGCTGCAATTCCAGAACAAGGCTGGCAAATGGGTGGAGTGGACCATGAAGAACGCGGAGCCCAATGCCCACGAGTGGCGAGTCGCGATTCGCATGAAGCCAGTGACGCCGGAGGCGGTCCAGAAAATCGAATATGCCCTGGCGGAAATCGAATATCCGCTCTACCATGAGAACGCCTCCGTCGAGATCTCCTTCTCCCCCACGGAAAAAGTCGCCCGCCGCACCTTTTCCGGCGCTTTCAAGCGCATCGGGCGCTTCAAGCTCTCCATCGGCAAGGACATCCTCGGGCTTGACGACCTCCCGGAGAAGCTCCGCGCGCGCTTTGACCCCGAACTCAACCGCCGTGCGCGCGAACAATTTCTGGACCGCCATCCCGTCTTCTCCCGGCTGAATCTGGAACGCCAGGAGATGATTGACGCAAAGACCAAGGAGATGCTCTGCCGGCAGTTCGAGCAGAACCTCCCGCGCGGATGGATCTTCATCGGCGACAGCTGGAAAGTCCCCGCCGACATGGTCCATGATGTCCTGGTCTTCCGCCGTCAACATGATGCAGCCACCCGCGAGATGTTCAAAAAGCAGGCGCAGAAACGCGCACGCGATGAGCAAGAACAGCAAAATCAGGGTCAGGGCGGCCCGGGCGGCTATCGCCGTTAAAGCCAATCGGTCTTAAGACTTAACGCTATATTCCCCTTGAGGATCCCTAATTGCATTTTTACAATTCTACGGGGGCCGCTCCCTGTAGAATTGTCGAATGCCCACTTGCGGAATACAGCGAAGGCATAAAGTTTAAGGTCTTAAGTTCCTGGAAGGTTGCGAAGTGTCCACGTGGGGGACAAAACTTGCCATTTTTACTGACGGCAGTGAAAATGGATAAGTTTTTCTATCCCGATGAAATAAGTATTATTTCTTTGCCCACTATAACGCTTCCGGGTGCTGGAAAACTGACGACAGTCCCGACTGCCTCAATTGAAGAAATTGCAGGATAAAACGCGACCGCCCGCCATTGTCCCCCCGAAGAACTGTATATTAGAGGCAATTTGCAAAACTCTCATCTCGCCCGTCCTTGCTTGCAACACATTGGCGGTTGGGCGGCAATTTTGTAATTGCCTCATTGCTTCACGAGCTCCATTTGCAAACAGCGCTGCGACAAAACTACAGCGACCAAATTCAACAAACCATTCAAACCATGCCTATTCCCTTTGTCCACCTGCACGTCCACTCGGACTATAGCCTATTGGATGGTGCGCAGTCCATCAAGTCCATCGTCAAGCAGGCGGTGAAATTCGAGATGCCGGCCGTGGCGTTGACGGACCATGGCTCGATGGCGGGTTCCTTCGACCTGATGGAGCAGACCCAGAAGTTTTTGAAGGACAAGGAACACCCCTACGAAATCAAGCCCATATACGGCTGTGAGTTCTACGTGACCGCCGGAGACTATCGGAACCACGAGGCAATCGAAATCAACCGCGAACGCTATCACCTTATCCTGCTGGCCGAAAATCACCAGGGATATGTCAATATGTGCCACCTTTCCCGCGAGGCGTACCTTAACGGCTATTACTACAAGCCACGCATCGACTTCGGACTTCTTGAAAAATACCACGAGGGAATCATCTGCCTCTCCGCCTGTCTCTCCGGACAGCTCCCCAGGCTCTTGCTTCGCAACCGAGACGAAGAGGCCGAGGCGCTCGCACGAAAGTACCGCGACCTCTTCGGAGAGAAGAATTACTACATCGAACTTCAGGACCACGGCCTCCCTGACCAGAAGCTTGTGAACCCGCGCCTAATCGACATCGCACGGAAACTCGGCGTCGGACTGGTGGTCACCAATGACGCGCACTACCTGCGGAAAGAGGACGCCGCCGCGCAGGACCTGATGGTCTGCATTGGCACCCAGACCAACATCAACGACCCCAAGCGGCTGAAATTCGAAACCGAAGAATTCTACTTCAAGAGCCCCGAAGAGATGGCGCGACTCTTCCCCGAACTCCCCGAGGCGATGAGCAATACCGTGGACATCGCCAGCCGCTGCAATGTCGAACTCAAATACGTCAACCACTATCCGGACTACCCCGAGCCCCCCTCCCCCGAACGTACTGAATTCGAAAAGGGCATCACCGACGAACTCCTCCAGAAAGAATATGTGCGGATGCGCAAGTGGAAGAAGACTTTCGCAGACAAAACCGACGAGGAACTCCACGATGACGCCGTCTCCGAAATCGTCCGCGAGCGCCATTTGCGCAAGCTCTGCCACGATGGCTTGATGTGGCGTTTCCAATTCGATCCGAACAAAGACGAGATGACGCCCGAGCGTAAGGAAATCGTAGAGCGCATGAACTACGAGATTGACGTCATCAAGAAGATGGGCTTCATCAGTTACTACTTGGTGGTTTGGGACTTCCTGCATTACGCAGCCTCGGTCGGCATCCCCCTGGGACCCGGACGCGGCTCTGGCGCCGGCAGCCTGGTGGCATATCTCGTCGGCATCACCCACATCGACCCCCTGCGCTACAACCTTCTCTTCGAGCGCTTCCTAAACCCCGACCGTGTTTCCCCACCAGACTTTGACATCGACCTGTGCGAACGCCGCCGTGGCGAGGTCATTGAGTACGTTCGCCAGAAATACGGCGCAGACCGCGTGGTACAAATTGGCACCTTTGGTACACTCAAGGCCAAGCAGGTCGTCAAGGACGTCGCCCGCGCGATGGGTCGTACTTTTGAGGAGGGCAACCGCTTCTGCAAGTTGATTCCCGCGCATCCCAAGATGACGCTGGACATCGCACTCAATGGCGATCCGCCCGGCATCCCTGAAGAGAAGAAACTCGGCTTTCCGCCCAACGAAGAACTCAAGCAACTCATCGAGTCAGAAGAGTGGTGTCAGCAACTTTGGAACTTCGCCAAAACCCTCGAAGGCCTTAACCGCAACACCTCCATCCATGCGGCTGGCGTTATCATCGGGGACATGGAGGTCGCCAATGTCGCTCCCATCGCCAAAGGCGCCGGCGATGAGCCCATCACGCAATTCCCCGCCCACCCCTGCGAGGAACTCGGACTCCTCAAGATGGACTTCCTGGGCCTCAAGACGCTTACCCTCATCCAGGACACCCTTGACCTCATTGAACTCAACACCGGCAAGAAAATCATCGCCAACGAGATTCCGATTGACGACAAGGTTACCTACGACCTCCTCAACGAAGGCAAGACCATCGCGGTCTTCCAGTTGGAGTCTGGCGGAATGCAGGATCTCTGCAAGAGGTGGCATCTCACCAGACTGGAGGACATCATCGCGCTTATCGCCATCTATCGGCCGGGTCCCATGGAGTTCATTCCGGAATTCCTCGGTCGCAAAGATGGGCGGATTCCGCTGGACTACGACGTGCCCGAGATGGAACCCATCCTCTCTGAGACTTACGGTATCATGCTCTATCAGGAGCAGATTATGCAGGTCGCCCAGAAGGTCGCCGGATTCACACTTGGCGGCGCGGATATCCTCCGGCGTGCCATCGGAAAGAAGAAATTAGACGTGATGACAGAACAGAAGGCGATATTCGTGGCCGGCTGCTCCGAACACGGTATCGACGAAGCCATCAGCAACAGCATCTGGGAGAAGATCCTCAAGTTCGCCGGATACGGCTTCAACAAGAGCCACTCTGCCGCCTACGGCCTCCTGACCTACCGTACCGCCTGGCTCAAGGCGAACTACCCCGCCGAGTTCATGGCCGCCGTCCTCACCTCTGAAATGAACAACGCCGAGAAACTCTCCTTCTACCTCAAGGAGTGCCGGCAGATGGGCATCCAAATTCTTGCCCCCGCCGTTAATGTCTGCGGAAAATACTTTTCCGTGGATGGCAAGGACATCCGATTCGGCCTTGCCGCCATCAAGAGCGTCGGCGAAGGCATCGTCCAGAACATCATCGATGCCCGCCAGCAGGGCGGTCCATTCAAGGACCTCCTGGACTTCTGCGAGCGCGTGGACGGCGTGAATGTGCGCCTGCTGGATGCGCTGGTGCTCTCCGGCGCGATGGACTCCTTCGGCAAGAACCGCGCCCAACTCCTCGCGGTCAAGGAAACCGCCATCGCCCAGGCGACCGCCACACGAAAGGACCGCTCCAGCGGACAACTCTCGCTCTTCGACCTGATGGGTTCGGAGGACAAGGCGACCACATCGCTCCAATATCCACGTGTCCGCGACCTCGAAATCGCCGAGAAACTCGCCCACGAAAAAGAACTGCTGGGCTTCTACCTTTCCGGACATCCCATCGATTCCGCACGGGAACTTGTGGACACCTACCAGATCGACGACCTGGCGGACCTCCCGGAGCTCGAGGCCGGCACTACCTTCCGTACTGGCGCCTATCTGGCCGGCGTGGCCAAGAAGGTCTCGAAGAAGAGCATGAAGCCCTTTGCGATCTTGCAATTGGAGAGCCGCGAATCCACGCTGGAGACGGCGCTATTCAACCGCGAATACGAAACGGCTTTGAAAGACTACCCCAATGTCCTGGAGCCTCATACTGTCGTCTTCATCGAAGGGGAGATGCAGGAGCCGGAGGACGAAGGCGGCGCACCGCGTATCAAGCTCAACAAGATCGTTCCCGCCGAAAAGGCCCCTGAACTCTTCTGCGGGCAGATGAATGTCTATATTGAGGAAAAGGACGCTGTGCCAGAGAAGCTGGACAAATTTGCGGAACTATGCGAAAAGCATCATGGCGCGGCGCAGGTGCTCTTCTGCCTGAACCGCGAGAATGGCGACCGGATTTTCCTAAAGAACCCCATGCTTTCCGTCAAGACCACACCGAAGTTCCTGGAGCAAACCCACGAACTCTTCGGCGAGCAGTCGTTGTTGCTCAAGGGAAGCCGCGAACGCCCCGCCGCCCGTCAGCGTGGCAATTTCCGTGCCTTTGCGAACACTGAGGAATGAGGAATGTAACGTCGGCGCCCACGCATGTAGCGTCGGCGCCCCGCCGACGGGGGCAATTAGCGATTAGCAATTAGCAATAGCTGTGTCACCCAATGGTTGGGCTTTTCAGCTTTGAAGTGCCCGCAGTGCCGGCACCGGATCACCCCCCGAAGGTACCCAATGGCCGGGGTTTTCGGCTGCGAGGTAGTCGGCGCACGGAGTGCGCGACTATGCATAACCGCCTGCAAGCGACCAGAATGGTCGCGCAGC
>JAFZWH010000099.1 GCA_017617415.1 Victivallales bacterium
ACCCCAATGACAAGCTGGCCACCGAGGGCGCGACCGATCTGCATCTCGTTCAGAACGGCAGCCGTCTGGAATACACCGTCCTCTTCGAGAACGACCCGATTAACGCAACGGCCCCCGCGAGAAAGGTGTATGTACGGGATGTGATGGACGGCAATCTGGACATCAATACCTTCGTGCTGCACAGTTTCACGCTGGCGGGCCACACCTACCAGCTGCCCGAGGGACGCGACTCCTTCAACGGCAACATCATCCTGGACCTGGGCGAGGCGCAGATTACCGTGGCAGTCGCCATCAACCTCGACTATGAGACGCGCGAACTCATTGCCTCCTTTACCGCCATTGACCCTGAAACTGGCTTTGAGCTGCAGGATTTGACGAAGGGCGTGCTGCTGGTCAACGACGCCTCTGGACGCGGCGAGGGAAACCTCAACTACTCCATCCAGGCATTGAGCGACCTGCCGACAAACACGCAAATCCACAACACGGCGGAAATCTTCTTCGACTTCAACGACCCGATTGAGACTCCGACCACCCTCAATACCATTGATGCGGACACGCCTAGCGCAGCCAGCCTGACACTTTCCGTTGACGACGAGGGTCTTATCACCCTTGACATGAGTGCGGAGGATGTCGGCGCAGGCGTGGAAGGATTCAATGTCCGCTGGTCCACCGACGGCGAGTTTTTCACCGACTACGGCTACACCACCTACACGCAGCTGCAGCTGCCTGGCCACGGCGGCGTCACCTACTATTTCCAGATTCAGGCGGTCGATGCCGTGGGGCTGGTTTCCGATTGGTCGGAAATCCAATCCGTCGCACTCTGCGGGGTGCCGACAGACCTGGAGGGCACGCCGAAGGGGCTCTCCTGGAAGCCGGTTGCCGGTGCGGAATCCTACGTCATCGAATACTCGACGGATGCCTTCGAGCATTTCGTCCGCATCCAAGTGGCTGGCACTTCGCTGGATGCGTTCAGTCTGCCGCAGGCGACCTACCAGTGGCGTGTGCGCGCGGCCGAATCCGAAGAATGGGAATACGGCGAGGAGATCGTCGCGCCACAGGCAATTGTTGAGCCGCAACTCGTCCAGTCGAACGCCGACGGGACTGTGGATGCTTTCTTCGTGCGGGTCCAGAATACCTGGAATGGCAATTACCAGGCCCAACATGTTGGTGTCGGTGAATGGACTGGCACAGGGCAAATGGTCGAACTGACCGGAAAGAACGTCATTGCCGATATCTACGCCGGTTCGGAGGATGCGTCCATCCTGCTCCTCACCGATGACGCACATGGCGACGCGCTCTTCCTGGACGACATCTATTCGCTCTTCCCGGCGGGAATGGATGCACAGGCACGCATTGCGCAGCTTGACGAGATTCGCGCAGGGCAGGGCGACGACATCATTGACCTGACTAGCCAGCGCTTCGAGTACATCGGCAGCGGCATGATCGTCCGAGGTGGTTTGGGTGATGATGTCATCTGGGCGAACCAGGGCGACAATCTACTCTTTGGCGACGCGGGCGACGACCGAATCGTGGGTGCATCCGGCAACGACACGATTGTCGGCGGAACAGGCAACGACATCCTGCATGGCGGTGGCGGCGACGACATCTTCGCCTTCGGCGGCGTTTGGGGACAGGACACGGTGACGCAGCTCGCCGACGGCAAGGTGACGCTCTGGTTCAAGGAGGGCGACAAGGCCAACTGGAATGCCGATACGCTGACCTATACCGATGGCGAAAACTCCGTCAAGGTAGATGGCGTCAGCGCGGCGAATGTCAACCTCGTATTCGGCAACGACAACGGCAGTCAGCAGGCGCGTTTCGACCAGCTGAATGCGGCTGGCGCCTTCGCCGATTTTACCAGCGAGAAGATCTTCGAGGACAAGAACAAGGGACTGCTGGCGTAGGTTTGAGTTGAAAGTTGAAAGAGTAAAGTTTGATGTTTTTTGAAGTTTTGTTTCTGACGCGACAATGAAAATCTCACGAAAAATCTGGTTCTTTCTGACCGCTTTCCTTTTCGCCGGCAGTTTGCTTCTGCGTGCCGCCGTGGTGCCCGCCTCTAGCCAGACGCTTGAACTCAAGCGTGGCTGGAACTTGGTGACGTTGACGCACCCCATCACTGCGGAGTCTGCTTTGCGTTTTCTTGCCTTGCAACCAATGACGCTGGATGCTGACAAGAAAAGCTACGTGCGTTGCACAAGCAAGGATGAACTCAAGGTTGGCGTTGGGTATTGGATATTCTCCCCAACGGCGCAACCGCCCATTGACCTTGTTCATGATCGGTCGCAGACCAGTTATGAGACTGCCGGTCTCACTGCGGACTGGAGTCTAATCGGCGTGGCAAAAGAATCCAGCTGGCAAGGCGAGGCAACCGACATCTGGCAATGGCTTGACGGGTGCTTCCAAAAGATCTCGAAGGAAGGGCTCACGGAGGGCAATGCGTATTGGGTGAGCCATTGATATTCCATCCGGCACCTAACCAAGCGGAGTTTTCAGGCGGCAGGGATACGGGGGCCGCAGCTCCCGCACCCCTGCTGTTTGAAACCTCGGCTTAGTTAGGTGCCCTTGTGGGGAACATAGCAATACTTAAAGGGAAACCTTCCTCGGCAGGTGAAGCCACACTGCGGTTATGGCCGCCGGGACAAGCTGCGGGTTTTCCGTGTGTTTCGTGTGTTTCGTGGGGAAATCTCCCATTTGCCATGACTGCTGTTGGAAATTCATGATGGCAAGTTAACGGTATAATTCCCAAAACTTTTTACAGCCTAATTTTGCAGTTCAGTGAGATACGGAATAAAAGATTTTCCTGTGCCAGGGAGGTCTATGCGCAAGCCATGAAGTCGGTTCCTGTTTCAACGGTATAATGAATAGTGAATCAAAGTGCCAGTCATACGATAAGCTACTTTTGTTCTTTCCTTTTATTTTTGCCAAACGACATGAAAAGAATCCGCAATCGTATTAAATTACGGTTGGGAAACGACTTCATGAGTTCTTCAACGGTCTAAAAACCAGTCTATGCATTGGATTGACATACTAATTGTTCTAGTCCCCCTGGCAATCATCCTGTGGCTTGCACTCAAGAGCCGCAAGTATGCGCGTGGCGTCGTGGACTACCTCGCCGCCGGTCGCGTGGCGGGCCGCTATGTCCTCGGAGTCGGCAATCTGGCGTGCGCCCTGTCCGTGATTACCTTGGTGGCCGGCGCGGAGCAGCAGTTCGAGACGGGCTTTGGTGTTACCTGGTGGAACAATATCGCCGCGCCGCTGGGCATCGTATTGGGGTTGACGGGCTACTGCGCGGTGCGCTGGCGCCAGTCGCGGTGTCTCTCCAAAGGCCAGTTCATCGAATTGCGCTACGGCAGCAAGGCGTTCCGCTTCGTGACGGGCCTCATCAGCACGCTCGCGGAGATGGTGACCAACTCCATCGGTCCTGCCGTCGCCGCCAATTTCTTCATCTACTATCTTGGTCTGCCTCACAAGATTATGCTCTGGGGCGTGCCGCTGCCGTGCTATATCATCCTGGTCGCCTTGAGCCTGATTGTCGCCACGGTGGTCATCTGGCCGGGCGGTCGCGTGTCGCTGCTGATCACCGACAGCATCCAGGCGCTGCTCTCCTATCCCATCTTCGTCATCATCGTGGGATTCATCCTGCTGAATTTCGGCTGGAACACGGACATCTCTCCCATCCTCTGGAACCGCGTGCCCAACGAGAGCTTCCTCAACCCCTACGATGTCCAGAACTTCCGGGACTTCAACGTCTTCGCCATCATGGTCAGCCTCTTCATGAATATGTTCAATGTCCCCGCCTACTACGGCAACGACACCACCAACTCCGGCCGTACCCCCCACGAGCAGAAGATGGCCAGCGTGATCGGCGCCTGGCGCAACGGCTACGCCTTCCTGATGATCACCATGGTAGCGATCATCACCGTCGTCTTCATGAACGGTCCGCAGTTCGCCGGAAAGAACCGCTTCGGCGTCAGCAACAACGAGGTCCGACGCGAACTGGCCCAGCGAGTGCTCACCGACGTGAACCTCAAAATGGACGAGGGGGTGCGCGCCCGCGCTCTGCAGTCCATGCGCGAGATGCCAGACCTCCAGCGCGTGCCCGGCGTGGACCCGCCGCTCTCCCAGGACGACAATCTCAACACCGTCTATTTCGATCGCGTGCGTCAGGAGCTGGGCGACACGCCCGAGGGCCGCGAGCAGTTCCAGAAGTTCCGCGCGCTCTACCGCCAGCAGATGATGCCCGTGATGATGGGCAAGCTCCTGCCAGTCGGCATGTTCGGACTCTTTGCCCTGCTGATGGTGATGCTGCTCGTCTCCACCGACGACACGCGCATCTTCAACGCCGCCGGATGCATCGTGCAGGACATGGTTCTGCCGTTCCTCAAGAAGGGCTCGCTCTCGCCCAAGGCGCACCTGCTGCTCCTGCGGCTCGTCACCGTGGGCGTCGCCGTCTTCTTCTTCATCGTGGCCTTCTTCTTCAAGCAGATGGACTACATCAACATGTTCACCCAGATCATGACCTCCTTCTGGCTGGCCAGCGCGGGACCGATCATGGTTTTCGGCCTCTACACGCGCTTCGGCAATCTGGCAGGCGGATGGTGCGCGCTGTTCTTCGGCTCCGGGACCACCTTGCTGGGAATCATGGGACAGCGCAACTGGGCGAAGCACATCTATCCCTTCCTGGAGAGGCGCGGATGGGTCGAGGGGCTGGACCATTTCCTGCGGACCGTAAGCTCGCCCTTCCACCCATGGATTGAATGGAAGGCCGATCCGGTGACCTTCCCCATCAATTCCTACGAGCTACTCTTCATCGCGACCATCCTCGCGATTGCCAGCTACATCATCGCATCCTTCATCCGATACAGGCCATACGACCTGGACAAGCTGCTGCACCGTGGAAAATACGCTGACCCCGATGACCTGGAGGCTCAAGCCGCAGGCACCCGTCGGAACACCCCCAGCTGGATGCTCCCGCTAATCTGGTGCAAGATGCTCCTGGGCATCGACCGCAACTACACGCGAGGCGACAAGATCATCGCCTGGTCGGTCTTCCTGTATTCGTTCGTCTACGGTTTCCTGCTGGCCTTCGTGGGCGTCTGCGCCTGGAATGCCATCCGCCCCTGGACGCAGGAGGGCTGGAATATCTATTTCCTCTACCACGAGCTCGTCATCCCTGCCATTCTCGGCATCGTCTCCACGGTCTGGATGGGGATTGGCGGTTTCATGGACATGAGGGCACTCTTCCGCGACCTCGCCAAACGGGTGGACGACCCCAATGACAATGGAATGGTATAACTTACTATATATTAAGTAGTTATATAATCAATCTTGCTGCCGGAACTCAAAAAGTGTCCAGTTCCAGGTGCGGACAATGCCGACTTTGCCGAAAGACTGTGCCTGCATGGTATTTGAACCGTTGGAAATTTCCCACGACGCGTCGGTGCCAATGGTCTCCTGAGTGCCGTCTGCGTAGGTCACGTTCATCAGAACCATGATGGCGGCTGGACCGCCCTGGTTCTTTGCCTCAAGGTGCAGGTTACTGACTTCGCGTCTTAGGCGGTCAGTCACATCCAGCTCGTCGATCACAAACCAGTCGGTGGACTCCAGCAGGAGTTCGTCGTCCAGAGACAGCCAGAGGATATTGTCGGCGGTTGCGGTAATGCTGATCGACTTGACCGGCTTCTCGAACTTGAGTTCGCGGTCCAGACTGACTTGCGGATTGTCGGCGACATTTCCAGGATACCAGATCCATTCCGCCGCAGTGAGTTTTTGCGGGAACTTCTCGCGGAGATAGGTCGTTAGGAAATCGCCTTGCGCTGCCTCGAATTCGCCGTTGGTTTCGACAAGGGGGATTGCCGTTGGTTCATTTCCTTGGCGGCTGAAGCTTGCGAAGCCCCATGGGCGGATTTTGAGCAGTGTGCCGTCCAGGATGGAGTCTGCGGTGAAGACGGGCTTTGCATCCCCCAGCGCCGCGATGTCCACGGTCAGTTCCTGGTCGGTTTCGTTCAGCAGAAGGTGGAAGGTGTCGCCTCCGGGCAGTTCGAACGAGCGTGCCGTCAGGCCGTCCGCCCGCAGTGGCGAATTCACCTCGCGCCCTGTCGCGATGATGGGTTCGTAGGAACTGGCCACGCCGGAAACCGCGAACAAATCTGAATAATAGCTCTGCTTCACCGTCTTATTGTTGTAGATCATAATCGCCTTGGTGCCGTGCATGAGCGCGTCAAGCAGCATGAATTGGAGTTCGTGCGCGTCTGGCAAGGCGGCGAGCGGGCTGCCGTCCTCGTGCCACTGGTAGCCCTGGAGCCACATCAGCACCGGCTTTCCGTCGGCGGCCGCATTGTAGAGGTCGGAGTATTTTCCGACGGCGGCCATGCTTTTGTCCGAGATGGCGGAATGTCGGACAGCGGCGGGAACCGGGTAGAGGTCCACCCCGTAGATGTCCGAATACTTTGCGTAGTCAGCAAGATATTCGGGGACTACACCACGTGGCGACTCGTTGATGAAGAGCGGGTGATACGGGTCGATTTCGCGGAAAATCCGCTCGGCCGCCTCGAATTTGTACGCGGGAATTTCGCGTGCCCACGGTTCGTCGCAATAGTTGTAGGCGAAGAGGGCAGGGTGGTGGAGGATTTTCTGCGTGAGAATTTCCGTGACCTGTTCACGCAGTTTCTCTTCGTAGTCGTCGGTCTCCGCGAAGTCTCCGCCAATTGCGAGCATGACCTTAAGGCCGAAGCGCTGCGCATGATCCAGCTCACGCAGAATCTTCGCGGGGATGCCCATGCCACTGGTGAAGAAGCCGTTCATTCCGCGCATGGCGCACAGATAACTCATCACCGGCATCTCGGGATCTTCGTAGAGATCCCCCATGAAGAAGGGGAAGAAGCGCATTCCATCGCAGTAGAAGTTCCGATCTTTTCCGATGGTGACCTCGTTCGGCTGATGCGGGAACTTGTGGATGACTTTATGTGCGACCATAGTTTCCCCTTCGATTTCAGCGGAAACCACAAGTTCGTGGTCGCCCGCCGTGAGGCTTTCGGCTGAGAACTCGAAGTGCGGAAGGTCTGCGGTGACAACGATGCTCTCGCCGTTGAAGGAGACTTCCGCCGACGTGACCTCGCCGGCAAACTCCACCTCGCCTCGAATGGCGTCGCACGGCATCGAAGCGTAGATGGCGTCACGGTAGTGCGGTTCGCTGAGGCGGATTCGGATGGGCGCGGTCTCCTCCTCTGAGAACTCCTTGAGGTAGAACTGCGCAAGCAATAGAGGTTGGTCGCCTTCGTTCTTGAGGATGAGGTCGATGACGGGATCCGCCTCGTCCGGAGTCCAGAACTCGACGGCGTGCCGCTGATATGCTTCAGGCACCAGCGAATATTCCTGATCGTGGAAGAGTTTCTTTTCGGGCATGTATCGCAAGGTAAGCCGGAGTGTGCCTGGGTTCTCCTCAGCGGCCATCCCATACCAGATGAGGCGGTATTTCCGCTTGGGCAGCAGATGGATGGACTGCTGGACCACGAAGCCGTCTTTGCCGAGGCGCAAGGCGGTGTTGCCGAAGTCATCGTCACTGCGGACTACCTTGGCGTCCGAGAGCAGGTTCCAGTATTTCTCGAACCATTCGAAACTGCCGTTGTGGATGAAGCGGATGGTCGGAGCGGAGGGCGGAAAACTGTCCGTTACGCCGTGGTTGTGGCTCTCCTCGGCAATCCGCAGGTTGCGGACCTCCAGCCGAGAGTCGTTCATCAATCGGAGTATAACGCGTTCGGTCGAGGTCTCGGCGACCGATTTGGCGAAACTTATGGAGAACTGTTCCCACTGTCCCGTGCCTTTCGAGCGCCAGATATGCGACTCGAACTTGTCGCCCAGCCAGTATTCATAGTAAATCATATAGTCCCCGCCGGGCTGGCACCGCGCCTCGCAGGTCAGCGTATAGGTCACGTCCTTCTCAAGTGTGACTGGATGAAGGAGATATAGGTCGCCCGTCGATTGCCCTTCCAGCGACACCACGCCGTCCTGGACTGTGCATTGTCCAGACGACCTGCTCAGTTGCCAGCCTTCAGGCACGCCATTGCCGGAGTCCAGAAACGGGAAGGCGAACTCCGTCTGTGCCAGGCAGACCAGCCCCCATAACAACATCATCGTCACAAGATACTTCTTCATGCTATGCCCCCTGAGATTTGTCCGTTTCCCCCAAAGCATCCTTTTCGGCGCTGTCTGACTTGTCCTTGCAACCGCGTGTCATCAGGTAGAAGAACGGCGTGTCGAGCGCGGCGAGCAGCAGTTTGAAGAGATACTGTCCGACGATGGTGGCCGCCAGCGTGGACCACTTTTCGGGCATCCATAGCCAATGGAAGCCGACGCCAAAGACCAGTCCGATGAAGAGTATGGTGTCGATGGCCTGGCTGGTCATCGTGCTGGCGTTGTTCCAAATCCATCGCGCGGCGGCGGTGCCGTGGCGCGTATTGAGATACCAGTCGCGTATCTTGTGGAAGAACCAGATGTCCCAGTATTGGGATACAAAATAGGCGGTAAGGCTCGCTCCCACGATGAACAGGTTTTGCCCCAGCAACTTCGTGTAGGCCTCCTGCATCGCGGGTTCTGCCGCTGGCAAGTACTGGGTAAAGAGGATAAGCGCGGAGGCGAAGAACTGCGAGGCGAAGCCGTAGAGGACACTCTTGGCGGCTTCGGCACGCCCCCAAAGCTCCCCGATGACGTCCGTGAAGAGGAAGGTGCAGGCGTAGCAGACCGCCGCACCCGGCAGCACCAGCTCCGTGCCGAAGAGCGTGACCCCCGTGCGGAGCAACTTCACCGTCACCACATTGGAGACAATCAGCGCCGCCGCGAAGAGCGTGTTCAAAAGAACAAGATTTTCATTCGTCTTTCGCATGGGATTCCTCCAAGGGCTTAGCGGCTCAAGGCGGGGTCGGGGACGCCGTTGGCGGCGAAGGCGGCAGCGCGGTCCCGGCAGGTGGCGCATTCGCCGCAGGGTCGTTCGCCGCCTTCGTAGCAGCTCCAGGTCAGATGATACGGCGCGTCCAGTTCCAGCCCCTTGGCGACGACCGCCGCCTTGTTAAGGCGAGCGAATGGCGCAGCCAAATGGACTAGCCTGTAGGTGCCAATGGAAATCGCCTTCCCAATGTGTTCCAGGAAGGGCACGCTGCAGTCCGCGTAGGCGTTCCCCGCCGCATCGTCCGCATGGGCCCCCAGATAGAGGTCGCATTCCTCCTTGTCGAAGAGGCTCTGGGCGAGGCTGGCGGCGGTCGAGAGCATCAGGCCGTTGCGGAATGGGACGTAGGTCGTTACCTTGCAGCCGTTCTCGGCGATTTGCTCGCCGTAGGACGAGTGGCTGATCTCCTGCGTCGAGCCGTCCAGCAGCGCGCAGTTGGAGAAGCGCATGACCGGCGAGAGGTCGAACTCGAATTGCCGGATGCCGTAGAACTCCGCCACGGCGTGGGCGGCTCGCAGTTCCACGCGATGCCGCTGACCATAATAAATCGAGACGGCGGCGACATTCTCGCGGCCGAGTTCCGAGACCGCCAGCGCCAGGCAGGTCGTGGAGTCAATGCCCCCGCTGGACAACACCAGTGCTTTCTTCCCCATCGCGCTACCTCCATTCGCGGCGGTCGATGGCGGCGAAGAGACGCGTCTTCGCGTGGTCCTCGTAGCCGCTGCCGGGCTTGGCGTAGTTCGCGAATGGGTAGATGGAGATGCCCCCGCGCGGAGTGAAGATGCCCTGGACCTCGATGTAGCGGGGTTCCAGCAGCGCGGTCAGGTCCTTTCGGATGATGTTGCAGCAGTCCTCGTGGAAGTCGCCGTGGTTGCGGAAACTGAACAGATACAGCTTCAGCGATTTGGACTCCACCAGATAGTGGTCGGGAATATACGCGATGCGAATCTCCGCGAAGTCCGGCTGGCCGGTTTTCGGGCAGAGCGAGGTGAACTCCGGGCAGTTGAGCATCACCAGGTAGTCCTGCCCCGGATGCTTGTTCTCAAAACGCTCCAGCAGTCCCGGATCGTAGTCATAGACATAACGCGTGGACTGGCTGCCCAGCTGGCCAAGTTGCGCCAGCTCCTTTTTGCTTCGGCTCATAATGATGGTTCCCTAGTTTTGTTTATGCAGACGGACATGCCGTCAAGACAGGATGGATTTCGAACTGTCTGACTTGCATAATATAATGCCCGTCGGGATTCCCGTAGAGATTTCCATGGGAAAGGCTTCCATAATTGAACGAGATACAGGAAAGCATTGCGTCAGGCATTGGTGGGCGTGATGGGCTGGAGATGGGCGAGGAGTTCCTGAGGAGGGATTTCGAATCGCGAGAAGGCGAAGAGGGATTTGCCCAGGTCCTTGAGCGACGCGCCGATGTGGTAGGTGATCTCGTCGTCGATGAGCAGAAAGCGGTCGTGGACGCCGCGGCAGGGCTTTATGGCAATGGGTGGGTACTGCGCGTTGTATTTCTGCACATCAAGCCGGAGCTTCGCGGTGCATTTGCGCGTGTAGATGGTCGCGGAAACGCCATCAGCACGTGCGCCGAGCATGGTCAGGACTGTCTCGTCGATGTAGTTGTCGATGAGCACCAGGGACCTCCGTGCGCTCTTGATGAGCTTCATCGCGGTGGCGTAGGCGTCACAGATCTGCCCCTCGAAGAGCACGCCCTCCATCGGCGGCAGCGCAGTCTTGAGGATGACGCCGATTTGTTCGTCGTGCCTGGCGACTTTGGTCTCCAGGCGGTCCAGCCGGTCGTTAACCGCATATCCACGAAGGAGATAGTTGCGAAGGACTTGAGTTGCCCAGATGCGAAACTGCGTTGCACGGATTGAGTTGACACGATAACCAATTGCGATGATGACATCAAGGTTATAATAGTCCTGAGTACGGACAACTTGTCTTGTGCCCTCTTTTTGAAGTGTTTCCATTTTGGAAACAGTTGCCACTTCAAGCAATTCTCCAGATTGGAAAATATGCTTTAGGTGTTTGCTGATGGCGGCTTTCTGCACTCCAAACAAATTGGCGATTTCGAGTTGCGTCAGCCAAATACTCTCCTGATGGAGGCGGACTTCCAGGCGGATGGTCTCGTCCGGCTGATAGACGATGATTTCGTTGGTTTGCTCAGACATGGCGGTTCTCCAAGCGGTGAAGTGAATGCGTTTGGTTGGTTCACACGCATACTTTACACCGCTTCGGAAAACGGCCGGATAAATTCTCAGAACATATTAATAATCATATATTTGTATGGGAATTCATTGGAAATTGCCGCAACCGGAAGCCGTAAAGATAGATTTCGGGTTGGCCTTGGGCCGGGCGTGGTAGTACCGCACGTCACTTGATTTCGACGATTTCGATGCCGGCGATTCGTGCGTAGTCCTCCATGTATTCCATGTTGAGCGCAGGGGTGTTCACGCTATGGTGGGCACCACCCGCCTCGATCCAGCGTCGGGCGCTTTCGCGGAGGTTGGGCTTGGGAATCCAGACCGTGCTGGCGACGGGGAGTCTGGCGAGTTTCTTGTCAGGCTTCACGATTTCGAGTTCGTTGACGACGAGCCGGAAGCGGTCTCCGAGGTCGATGATGGTGGCGTTGAGCGCGGGACCCGGTTTCGTGGTGAAAACCAACCTGGCGGGGTCGGCCTTTCCGCCGATGCCGAGCGGATGGACTTCCAGCGAGGGCTTTCCGGCGGCGATGGAGGGACAGACCTCGAGCATGTGGGCGCCCAGGACACGCTCACGCCCTGGTTCAAAGTGGTAGGTGTAGTCCTCCATGAAACTCACGCCGCCCGGCAGCCCCGCCGCCATGACTTTCACGGTGCGGAGGAACGCGGCGGTCTTCCAGTCGCCTTCTGCCCCGAAGCCATAGCCCTCTTCCATGAGCCGCTGGCAGGCAAGCCCCGGAAGCTGCTGGAGACCATAGAGGTTCTCGAAGGTGGTGGTGAAGGCGGTGAAATTGCCGTCCTCCAGGAATGCCCGCAGGCCAATCTCCTGCTTGGCGGCGGCCAGGAAAGACCGCTTTTCCGCCGGACCCTTCTTGGGCACGGTGTAGAGTTCGTAGTAGTGCTTGACAAGCGCCTCGGCCTCCCGGTCCGTTACCGCGTCGATGAACTTGAGGACGTCGGGGACGGCGTAGCCGTTGCAGGAGTAGCCGAACTGGATCTGCGCGGAGACCTTGTTGCCCTCGGTCACGGCGACCTCGCGCATGTTGTCGCCGATGCGCGCGACCTTCATGGTCTGCGAGTCGGCCCACGCGGCGGCGGCGCGTGCCCAGACGCCGATTTCCCGCTGGACCGCCGGATCCCCGTAGTATCCGTTGACGACCTTGCGACGGAGGCCGAGGCGTGTGCAGATGAAGCCGAACTCGCGGTCGCCGTGGGCGGCCTGGTTGAGGTTCATGAAATCCATGTCGATGGTGGACCACGGGAGGTCGCGGTTGGCCTGGGTGTTGAGATGGAGCATGGGCTTGTGGAGAATCTTGAGCCCGTTGATCCACATCTTGGCGGGCGAGAAGGTGTGCATCCAGCAGATGACGCCGATGCAGCGCGGATCCGCATTGGCCTCCTGAATCGCGGCGACCACCTCCTCGCTGAGTTTCACGGTGGGAACCCATTCGATGGCGATGGGAATCTCCTTGGAGGCATTCAGGGCCTTGACGACCCTCTTCGCATTCTCGGCGACTTGCCGGAGGGCGTCGTCGCCATAGAGGTGCTGACTGCCAGTGATGAACCGGATGCGGTATTGCCTGAAGTCAATTTTGGCCATAGTATGCGTCCTTGCCGTGTTTGCGGTTGTAGTGCTTCTGGATGAGAGTGTCTTTGAGACGATGCACGTCGGGGTTGATGGCCTCGGTGAGGAACGCCATCTTGCAGAGTTCCTCGAGAATGCGTGCATGGTAAACGGCCTTGGTAACCGTGGCGCCCCAGATGAAAGGGCCATGCCCTGCGACAAGCGCCATGGGGATTTCGGATGGGTCGAGGCCGTGCTGGCGGAAAAAGTCGATGATTTGCAGGCCGGTCTCGGTCTCGTAGTCATTCTGGATGCATTCGTCCGGCATGAAATCCGTGCAGGGGATGTCGGTCGCGAGATGGTCGGCGTGGGTGGTGCCGTAGAGCGGAACCGCACGGGCGGCCTGCGCCCAGGCGACCGCGAAGGTGGAGTGCGTGTGGACGATGCCACCGATGGCGGGGAACGCCTTGTAGAGTTCCAAGTGGGTATTGGTGTCGCTGGAGGGATGGAGCGTGCCATCGACGACCTTGCCGTCCAAATCGACAATCACGATATCCTTCGGCGCGAGCGCGTCATATAGGACGCCCGAGGGCTTGATGGCGAAAACCCCGGCCTGGCGGTCGATGCAACTCACATTGCCGAAGTTGTAGAGGACGAGGCCGAGTCTGGGGAGTTCCATGTTGGCCTCGAAGCATTCTTCTCGCAGGGATTCGTAGTTCATGTTCAGAAGCCTCCTTTTTCCAGCAGGTTGCCGAAAGTCAGATACCGCTGGTAGAGCCGCTCATAGACGGGAGTGGCGTCGTGGTTCGGGAAATACTCGGCGTCGAAGCCGGCGCCCATGTGCTCCATGGCGTCCTCGACACGTGGGTAGAGACCTGCGGCGACTGCGCCGAACATGGCGCTGCCGAGGGCGCAGGTCTGGTCACATGCGGCGACTTTGATGGGGAGCTGGAACACGTCGGCGCACATCTGCATGATGAAGGGGGACTTGCGACTGATTCCGCCCGTCATGATGACATTCCGGATGGGAATCTCCTGTGCCCGGAAGTGGTCGATGATGGCGCGGGCCCCGAAGACGGTGCTTTCAACGAGCACGCGGTAGAGCATGGGCGCGGTGGTTCCGAGGTTGAGTCCGCAGATCGCCCCTGTGAGCTTCTGGTTGGCAAATGGCGTTCGGCGTCCGTTGAACCAGTCCAATGCCTGGATGTCGGTGGAGCCAGGGGGAATGGCGGCGGCGTCCTTCTCCAGGTCGGCGAGTTTGACCTCTCCTGCATAGGAGAGCAGTCGCAGGAACCAGGCATACACGTCTCCAAAGGCGGACTGGCCTGCCTCCAGACCAATCATGCCAGGGATGACCGAACCATCCACCTGCCCGCAGATGCCCGGAATACATTTGCCGACCTGTGGTGCGACCAGAATATCGCAGGTGCTGGTACCGCAGACCTTCACGAGGTCATACGCGTGGATTTGCGCACCGACGGCGCCGAAATGACAGTCGAAAGCGCCGGCCGCGACCTTCACGTTGGTGGTGAGACCGAGCCGTTCCGCCCATTCCGGGGCGAGCGTGCCGACCGCCTGGTCGCCGGTCATGGTCTCTCGGAAGAGCCGTTCCCGCAGTCCTGCGAGCAGCGGGTTAATGCCCGCGAGGAACTCCTCGGGCGGAAGACCGCCCCAGTCCTCGTGCCACAGCGCCTTGTGACCGGCGGCACAACGGCTGCGCGCCATGGCGAGGGGGTTGGTGTTGCCCGTGAGGACCGCAGGAATCCAGTCGCAGTGCTCCACCCAACTGAAGGCGGCGTCGCGGACGGCTTGGCTGACGCGGAGGACATGCAGAATCTTGGCGAAGAACCACTCGCTGGAGTAGATGCCGCCCTCGTACATTGTGTAGTCGATACCCCCGTGGGATTTGGCGTAGGCGTTGATGGCATCGGCCTCCGCGATGGCGGTGTGGTCTTTCCAGAGGATGAACATCGCGTCGGGATCGGCGGCGAACTCGGGAAGCATGGCGAGCGGGACGCCCTCGCGGTTGACGGCGCACGGCGTGGAACCCGTGGTGTCCACGCCAATGCCGACCACGCGCTCTTTGGCGACGCCTTCCATGACGCCCTTGACGACCGCCTCGAGGCTTTCCAGATAGTCGAGCGGATGCTGGCGGAACTGGTTGCTGGCGGCGTCGCAGTATCTCCCTTCGCTCCAGCGCGGGTAGTTCTTTACGGAGGACGCGAGGATTTCGCCGTTCGTGGCATCGACGAGGATGGCCCTCACGCTGTCGGTGCCGAAATCAAGGCCTATGGTGAGCGGATGGTTCATTGCACAATGCGGAATATGGAATGTGGAATTGCTGCGGGGCGGGGAGGCAGCCCCTCCGTAGAATTGTCGTCGGCGGCTGGGGGAACCGCGTCACGCCGTTTTGTCGTTGGATGCAAGCCAGGCGAAGAGGTCATCGACCGTTGAGGCCGAATAGAGCAAGTTGGCGTAGCGTTTCGTGGTATAGCCTTCTTGGATGGAGCGTGCCAGCAGATTTGCCACGCCGTCGTAGTAGCCATGGAGGTTCAGCACAGCGACCGGCTTGGCTGGACGGTGATGTATCTTGTCCACCTTGATTCGTTCCAGGGCATCGAAAAGTTCGTCCCAGGTACCAAAGCTGCCTGGCAGAGCGATGATGGCATCCGCCTGGCGGAACATCTCCGTCTTGCGTTGTACCAAGTCATCCGTCATGATGGTCTGAGTCAGTCCGGGATAGAGGAAATCCATCGGGAGCGCCTTGGTGAAGATGCCAATGGCCTCTCCGCCATTGTGCAGCACGGCATCCGCCAGCGTGGTCATTGTGCCTTCCTTGGAGCCGCCGAAAATCAGAGTTTTTCCACTTCTTGCAAGCCTCTCACCCAGTTCTTTGACGGCATTCGTGTAGGAATGGTCATGCGGCGTGGTCGCACCGAGATAAACAAGTATCTTCTGCAAAGTCATTTGCTTCTCTAAGTTATCGGATTCGTCGGTTCGTCATCTCGTCAACAGCTCGTCTGTCGCCCGCGAAACTCGCCGATTGTGGTTTACTGACCGTATAATATATGGGCTATTTTGAGATATTTCCGCTTTGCCTGTTTGATTTCCGTTTTCTGGTTCTATTTTGCTTCTGGTTTTGTCTTTAGATAATTCTGAAGGAATTCCATGGCTCGGCAGGACAGGCATGAGACGCGAAACGGAAGGCGGCTCTGCCGGCGGTCAGTGCCATGCCTGAAGAAAACTCCAGGTTTTTTGGGGGGGCAGCACCCCAAGAAAAGCCCTGAAATTGAATGTCTGAAATTTCGTTTCAGTTACAACCAACACAGCAGGAATGCTCAGATTCTATAGTGTAGTGAAGTCTTGAAGTGCCCGTCAGGCACTATATTGGATATCGTTCGTCAAACGAGGCAAGAAAAAGCTTCAAACCAACGGAGAATCATCAAATGAAAATGAAAGAGGGAATTGGTTGGAAGGCGTGCTACAATGACGAGAAGGGCGTCTATGGCGCGGAGGTCATGTTTCAGGGTTCTTGGGACCTCTATGAAATAACAGGAGCGATCTATGACCGACTGGCTCCAAACATGGCCGGAGGCGAGGCGGAGAAGCTGATTCAGACTGGTCGGAGGCTGTATTCGCACGTCAACGACCGATACAATCCGCCCTACACCATCGTCCTCGATGACGACTATGCCGTCTATTGCCCCTGGATGGTCGCCAGCAACCCCGTCGGGAAAACCTGGAGCGAGGAAATGACTGATGTGGCGGTCGAGCTGTTCGAGTCCGAAAAGGCCAACCGCGAACAGCGTCGGAAGAAGCGCGAGAAAAGGAAAACCGGAAGCTCTTAGATCATGGTGCGTCCGTTCGGCTTGTCCAAGTAAAGTATATAACTCCCCAAAATAAAAAACGGGCGTGCTCTTTATTTCAAAGAAACACGCCCGTTGACGATTTTTTTATTTTCTGCCGAGCTGGAAGGCCTTCTCGTTGAGTGCGATGTGCTTCGGCGGCACGGAGTCGCGGATGGCCTGGAGCCACTCTTCCTCGGTGAAGTCGAAGAACTTCGAGAGCCGTCCCATCAGGGCGATGTTGACCGCCTTGGGGGAGCCGGCCTGCTCGGCGACGGAGAGTGCGTCGAAGGCCTCGACGTCCGCCCCGGCGTCCTTCATCTTCTGCACGAGGTCCTGCGGATATTGGGCGGCGCCGGTGATGACCGGCATCGGGTTGATCTGCTGGATGTTGGTGACGATTTTTCCGCCGGGCTTCAGGAACTCCAGCCAGCGGGCGGCCTCGAGCAGCTCGAAGGAGACGATGAAATCCGCCTCACCCTTGTCGATGACGGGCGAATAGACCTTGTCGCCATAGCGCACATAGGTCACCACGGAGCCACCGCGCTGGCTCATGCCGTGGACCTCCGAGACCTTGATGTCATAGCCCTTGGTGAGCAGGAGCCGTCCGAGGAGTTTGCTGGCCAGCAGGGAACCCTGTCCGCCGACGCCGACGATCATGATGTTCTTGGTTTCCATATTCTCTTATGCCTCCTCGCTGGACTTGAGTGCGCCGAAATGGCAGAGTTGCTTGCAGACGCCGCAGCCGACGCAGAGGGTGGTGTCCACGGCGGCCTTGCCGTCCTGGAAGAAGAGCGCGGGGCAGCCGATCTTCATGCAGGCACGGCAGCTCTTGCACTTCTGGGCATCCACATGGAAGGGCGGGTTGTGCTTGACGTATTTGAGCAACGCGCAGGGACGGCGCGAGATGATCACGGACGCCTCGTCCGCGGCGGTCTCCTCTTTGATGACCTCCTCGCATTGCTTGAGGTCGTAGGGATCCACCACGCGCACGCGACGGATGCCGACGGCCTTGCAGAGGGCCTCCAGGTCCACCTTAGAGGCGGGGTCGCCCTTGAGGTTGAAGCCGGTGGTGGGGTTCTGCTGATGGCCGGTCATGCCGGTGATGGAGTTGTCCAGAATGATGACCGTGGCGCGGGAGTCGTTGTAGGCGACATTGACCAGTCCGGTCATGCCGGAGTGCATGAAGGTGGAGTCGCCGATGACCGCGACGGTCTTGTGGTCGGCGGCCCCGGCGTTCGCCTTGCTGAAGCCGTGGAGACCGGAGATGGAGGCCCCCATGCAGATGGTGGTGTCCACCGCGCCCAGCGGAGGCACGGCGCCGAGGGTGTAGCAGCCGATGTCGCCCAGCACGGTGAGCTTCAATTTCGACAGCACGAAGAAGAGTCCGCGGTGGGGACAGCCCGCGCACATCACGGGCGGACGGCCCGGAATCGCCTCGGCCAGCGCCTTGCCGGCGGGTGCCGTCATGCCGAGCTTCTCGCGCACGAGGTTCTGGCTGAACTCGTCGATCATCGGGAAGAGGTTCTTGCCTTCGACCTTCAGGCCCAGGGACTTGATGTAGTTCTCGAAGAAGGGGTCGAGTTCCTCGACGACCACCAGACGGTCCACGGAGGCCGCGAAATCGCGAATCTTCTGTTCGGGCAGCGGCCAGGCCATGCCGAGTTTCAGCACGCTGGCGGTGTCCCCGAAGACCTCCTTGACATATTGGTAGGAGGTGCTGGAAGTCACGATGCCCAGCTTGCGGTCAGCGCCCTTCTCCCAGCGGTTGATTTCGGAGGTCTCCGCCCACTGGATAAGCTTCTGGGTGCGCTCCTCGACGACGGGATGGCGACGCTTCGCATTCGCGGGAGCCATGATGTATTTCTGCGGCTTCTTCTCGTAGGGAACCTGTTCCGGCAACACGCGGTCCGAGAGCTCCACCACGCTTTGGGAGTGCGCCACGCGGGTGCACATCTTCAGCAGCACCGGCGTGTCGAACTGCTCGGAGAGTTCGTAGGCCAGCTTGGCGAAGGCGAGGGCCTCGGCGGAGTCGCTGGGCTCCAGCATCGGGACCTTCGCGGACTCCGCGTAGTGGCGGGAGTCCTGCTCGTTCTGGGAGCTGTGCATCCCTGCGTCATCCGCCACCACAATCACCATTCCGGCGTTGACGCCCGTGTAGGAGATGGTGAAAAGCGGGTCGGCCGCCACATTCAGGCCGACGTGCTTCATGCCGCAGAAGCTGCGCCGTCCCGCCAGCGCCGCGCCAAAGGCGGTCTCCATGGCGACCTTCTCGTTGGGGGCCCACTCCGCGTAGATTTCAGGATACTTCGCCGCCGACTCCGTGACTTCGGTGCTCGGCGTGCCGGGATAGCTGGAAACCACGCTGCAGCCGGCCTCCCAGAGGCCGCGCGCCACTGCGTCATTTCCAAGTAAGAGTTTCTTAGCCATAAACTAAGGTTAGAGGTTAGAGGTTAGAGGTTAGAAGTGAAAGACCTGAGACCTGAGGTCCTGAGACCTGAGACTTGAGGTCTATGTATCTAAAAAGTGTCCCGCAATTACAGAATTACGAATTACGAATTACCGCGTGGTTTCGGCCTCCACGAGGGCCTTCTGGCCGTTGTATTTCTCGCGCAGGACGGGCTTCTCGATCTTGCCGGTGGGATTGCGCGGCACGTGGTCAAAGATGATCTTTCGCGGGCGCTTGTAGCGCGGGAGTTCCTCGCAGAAGGCCTGGATTTCCTGCTCGGTGCAGGTCATGCCGTCTTTGATTTCGATGATCGCGGCGGCGATTTCGCCCAGGCGCGGGTCGGCCAGTCCGATCACCGCCACGTCCTTGATCTTGTCGTTCTTGCGGAGGAAGTCCTCGATCTGCACGGGGTAGAGGTTCTCGCCGCCAGTGATGATGACGTCCTTCTTGCGGTCCACGAGGTAGATGAAGCCATCCTCGTCCTGCCGTGCCATGTCACCGGTGAGCAGCCAACCGTCCTTGAGGACTTCGGCGGAGGCTTCGGGGTTCTTGTAGTAGCAGAGCATCACGCCGCGGCCTTTGACCGCCAGCTCGCCGACCTCGCCCTGCTTGACCTCATGGAGCTGCTCGTCCACAATCTTGGCCTCCCACTTGTAGCCGGGGACGCCGATGGCGCCGACCTTGTGGATGTTCTCCACGCCCAGATGCACGCAGCCGGGTCCGATGGACTCGCTCAGACCGTAGTTCGTGTCGTATTGGTGATGCGGGAAGTACTTCTTCCAGCGGAGAATGAGGCTGGGAGGAACGGGCTGGGCGCCGATGTGCATGAGGCGCCACTGGTCGAGGAGATAATCGTCCAGCTTGATGCGTCCGGAGTCGATGGCGTCGAGGATGTCCTGCGCCCAGGGAACCAGCAGCCAGACGATGGTGCACTTCTCCTCGGTCACCGCGCGCAGAATCCACTCGGGCTTCACGCCACGCAACAGCACCGCGCGGCTGCCGGAGAGCAAACTGCCGAACCAGTGCATCTTCGCGCCAGTGTGGTAGAGCGGCGGGATGCACAGAAAGACATCCTCGCGGGTCTGGCCGTGGTGAGCCTGCTCCGTCTCGCAGGACGACAACAGCGAGAGGTGATTGTGCAGAATCGCCTTGGGGAAGCCCGTGGTGCCGCTGGAGAAGTAGATTGCCGCGTGGTCCTCTTCGGTCAACGGCACGGGCGGCTTCTCGGTCGAGAAGTAGCTCATCAGCGACGAGAGGCTCTCCGCGTAGGCGGGCGTGGCCTTGCTGCGGCCCACGAAGAAGCGGTATTTGAGTTTTGCAAGAGGCTCCTGCACCTGGTCGAGGCGCGTGATGAACTCCGGACCGAAGACCAGCACCTCTGCGTCCGCCAAATCCAGGCAATAGACAATTTCGTCGGAGGAATAGCGGAAATTCATTGGCACCGCCAGACATCCGGCCTTGAGGATGCCGAAGTAGATGGGCAGCCATTCCAGGCAGTTCATCATCAGGATGGCGACCTTCGCGCCCTTTTTGAGTCCGCGGCTAAGCAGGAGATTCGCGATGCGGTTGGCGTCCTGGTCGAATTGCCGCCAGGTCATGGCGCGGCGGTAGGGCACGCCGGGCTTGGCGGCCTCGATGAGGCTGAAGTCGCGCCAGGTCTGCGCCTGGTCGCGTTCCTCCGAGGGATTCAGTTCCACCAGCGAGGTTTCCGTGCCATAGAGCCACGCATTGCGTTCCAGTAACTCGGTGATGATCATAAAGACCTTCCAAAAATGACAAAAATTTCTTGTAAAAAAGTAATTTGCATAATATAATCGCTGCGGGCAAAAACAACGGCACTCCCTTTGTAATCCGTGGCGCGAAACTGCAGTCTCGCAAGCGATTTGATTTCAAATAAAGGATATATTAGAGGCGTTTCCCAGTTTTCGCAGGATTCTCCTCCGTAATCACATTGACTTTTCGCATGAAACCTTTGGTCATCATACCCACCTACAACGAGGCGGAGAATCTGCCCGTGCTGCTGCCGGCGTTGTTTGCCGCGGCGCCAGAGGTCAGCGTGCTGGTGGTGGATGACGGTTCACCAGACGGAACGGCGGGAGTCGCCAACCGACTGGCCACGCAATTCCCCGGAAAGATTTCGGTGATGACCCGCGCCCGCAAAAGCGGTCTGGCTTCCGCATATCTGGCGGGCTTCGCTTGGGGGATGAGCCGGGGATTCGACCACTTTCTTGAAATGGACGC
>JAFZWH010000100.1 GCA_017617415.1 Victivallales bacterium
CGACGTTCCGCACCTGAAAGTAGTCCGCGCCGACCAGCAGGGTGTCGGCGGCGAGAGAGCCGAACCAGAAGGGCGTCGGTCCTCCCCATACCCATGCCTGAGCGCGCGGCACCTTCAGATCCGCGTCGGCGGGGTCCTCCAGCCGGCGGATGCCCTCCAGCAGCAGCGCATCCACTTCGGCGCTTACGGGGGCGACCTTGGCGTAATAGGCCGCCGCGGCGGGCGTCACCTCGCACTGCCCGGTCAAGTCCGCGCCGGGCGCGCAGGATTCCCCGAGCTTGTGACCGGTCTCCGCTATCGCGTTCTTCTTGACGGTCCGCAATTCCTCCAGCTTGGCTTGCAGACGCGTTTTCAAGTCATCCATCATCTTCTACTCCTTTCCCTGAATCCGTGCCCCCGACAGGGGCAAAAAAACGAAAACCTGGCCGTCCGTTGACTCCAGGCGGATTGTGAATGCCTCCCACCCCCCAGGCAATGGTTTCTCAACGAACTTGCCCTGCCCTACCCGTCAATTTAGCACCTCATCCCACTACTGTCCGGTAAAACCTCCCATGAAACCCGCGAAACACGCGAAATTGGACAATTGCCATTTGGAAGAATATCTCCTCATTCTGATGTAAGAGAATGCCCCGCCATCAGCAGATGCATTATATTGTAATTGAGGGGGAACTAACGGGGGATCGAAATCAAGATGCAAAATGATGCCGAACGGCAAAATCCAGTTTCTTGTGAAATTTAAAACCACATCATCTGGCAATAACTATACCGCAGAGCCCCAACAGTCATTTCCCAAAGTACATAACGGTAAAAGAAGATTCAAAATAATACCATAATGCAAACAGAACTTCACAATGCTGAATACAAGCGAGAACTCATCCCCGAGTTGGAGCGTGAGGTCGTGGCATATCTGAATTGTCGCCTGGGCGGAACTATTTTTATCGGTGTCAATAACGATGGCAGCATCTATGGGGTAAAGAACGTTGACCAGACTGCCCAGACTATCAAGAACCGTCTGCGCGACAATGTCCGTCCATCCTGTCTTGGCCTTTTCGACGTGCTGACACTTGAGGAAAACGGGAAATACTACATCCGTCTTGATGTTGCCAGTGGTCTTGAAAAGCCCTATTACCTGCGAAAACTCGGGATGAGCCCGGAAGGCTGCCCCATTCGCATCGGGACAGCCATTGAATCATTGAGCCAAGAGCAAATCGAAAGGCTCTATGCCAGACGGCTCAAAAACAGCCTCCATGACCTGCTCTCCCCACGTGATGACTTGACATTTACAGACCTGAAAATCTACTACAGCGGCAGAGGGATTATCCTGAACGACAGCTTCCTGAAAACGCTGGAATTCCTGACATCGGACGGAAAGTTAAACTATGCAGCCTATCTGATGGCCGATGAAAACGGCAACTCCGTCAAGTTCGCCAAATATGCGGGGACAGATCGCGCCACGCTGATTGAGAATGATGACTATGGTCAGTGTTCCCTTGTCAAGTCGTTCTACCAACTTGAAACACGGCTGAAAGGGGAAAACAAGACATTCGCGAAAATCACCTTCGGACGGCGTCTTGAAAGGAAACTTGTTGATACGGAAGCACTTCGTGAGGCTGTCTTGAACGCCCTTCTTCACAACGAATACGCCTATGGAGGAACGCCTAAAGTCGAGATGTTCGATGACCGCATTGAAGTGACGTCGTCTGGCTCGCTGCCTCCAGGCGTCACCAGGGAGGATTTCCTTGCAGGCACGTCAAGTCCCCGCAACAAGGAGCTGATGCGCATCTTCCACGACCTTGGTATCGTCGAGTCCCTTGGGTCTGGACTGCCGCGCATACTGAAGAAATATCCCGAAAGTGTCATTGACATCAGGGAAAGCTACATTCGCCTTACCTTTCCGTTCGCCAAGGGCTATAGACAAGCGTCTGATTCCGCTATTACCGACAGTTCTATTGCCGTCAATGTCGCTAATCAGTCTATGACTGCCGTTGATGGTCGGAATAAAGAGGTCGGGATAAACAACACTTCAGCCGTCAATGGTCGGGATAAAGAGGTCGGGATAAACAACACTTCAGCCGTCAATGGTCGGGATAAAGAGGTCGGGATAAAATCTATTTCGTCTAAAGATACAGGAAAGACCGCTGAACGTCTTCTGGAAATACTGAAGGAATATCCTCATATGACAATTCCTGAAGTTGCCAATGTCCTTGGCATTGTTCCCCGTGTTGCGGAACGCTACATCAAAAAACTCAGGGATGAAGGAAAACTTAAACGGATTGGTTCTAGGAAAACAGGTTTTTGGCAAGTAATGACGATAAGATAGGAATAAGCAAGATTCATCAATGGACACGATCACTCCAGAGAAGCGCAGCGAGGTGATGAGCCATATTCGGTCGAAGGACACGAAGCCGGAGATGGTGGTGCGACGGCATCTGCACGCCCTGGGGTTCCGTTTCCGCCTCCATTCGTCCAAACTGCCGGGGCACCCCGACATCGTGCTGCCCAAGTGGCGTACGGTCATCTTCGTGAACGGCTGCTTCTGGCATCGTCACCAGGGGTGCAAGGCAGCCAGCACCCCGAAGTCCAACGTGGCGTTCTGGACGGCGAAGTTCGCGCGGAACGTCGCTCGGGACAAGAAGGAGCACGCGGCCTTGCGGCGGGCCGGCTGGCACGTGATTGTCCTGTGGGAATGTCAGGTGAAGAAGGGACTATCGAGGCTGGCACGGCGCATCCAGGGAGGCAACGTCCGATGAACTGCACCCTCTGCAATATGTGTATGATCGAGGACCCGGCGACGGGGCGCGTGCTGGTCCAGCATCGTCTGCCGAAGGCGACCAATCCGTGGTGCGGGCTGACCTTCCCCGGCGGGCACGTGGAGGCGGGGGAGTCCATCACGGCCTCGACAGTGCGCGAAATCCGCGAGGAGACGGGCCTGACCGTCTCGAATCTGCGGATGTGCGGCGTGGTGGAGTGGGAGACCATCGGCAAACGCGCCGACGGCTCGCCCGACGAAGTGTCCGACGACTCCAAGTACATCGTCTTCATGTTCCGGACCAGCACCTTCATGGGCGAACTCAACTCCTCCGCCGAGGGGCGGATGGAGTGGATGACGCTGGACGAGATGCGCAGGGGCGGTCTTGCCCCACACATGGAGGAATACCTCCGCGTCCTGCTGGAAGATGATGTTCCACAGGCCTACGGCATCAGCGGAAGCGGACGGCTGAATGCCATTGCGGGGCAGACGGGAGAATGAGCAAAACGACAGGAGATTGACTCCATGACGATAGAGGACATCCAGAAATTGATAACTGATGATGAGGACCGCGAGCTGGAAGTGAAGAAGAGCACCGGCGAGTTGAAGGACGGGATGCATTCGGCGTGTGCCTTTCTAAACACCGATGGCGGATGGCTCATATTCGGCATCACTCCGAAATCGCTGAAAATCCTTGGCGAACAGGTGGCGGACAGCACTCGGCGGGAAATCTCCGAGGCAATCAGCGGTCTTGAGCCTGCATTGGATGTCCGCCCCGAATACATTGATGTCCCCGGACGCCCAGGATTCAAGCTCATAGTCATGCAATTTGACGGCTGGGTTCACGGCAAGCGGCCATACACTTTCCACGGTTGCCCATATTGGCGTGTCGAGAGCACCACCAGAGTGATGCCGCGCGAACTGTTCGAGGAGCGCATCCGCGAAAGCGCCCCGCAACAATATGCATGGGAAAACCAGACTACCTCCGAGGTGGAGGTGGCCGATTTGAACAAGACCGTCATCTACAATGCAGTCCGTGGGGGCATACGAGGCGGAAGAATGCCTGAGAGTGCTTTGGACGAGCCTGTTGATGCCATTCTTTCCCGCTGGGAGCTACTCAAGGACGGAAAGCCTATCAATGCTGCCGTGGCCTTGTTCGCGGGAACATCGAATCCGTTGCCGCAACTGAGCCTTCGCATGGCGCGCTTCAAGGGGACGACCATGGAGGAGTTCATCGACAGCAAATGGGAGCGCGGCAACATCTTCGAACTGCTGGACATGGGAATGGCCTTCTGCTTCAAGCACCTCAATCTGAACGGACGCATCAGGGGGCTTGTCCGCGAGGAGCATCTTGAGATACCCGTGGAGGCTCTACGCGAGGCGCTGGTCAATGCACTGTGTCACCGTCGATATGATTATCCAGGCGAGAGCATAGGGCTTGCCATCTATGACGACCGTGTAGAGATCAGCAATCCAGGTCACTTCCCGCCAGGCGTCACACCAGAGAACATCAAGGCATTTCATACGTCCCAGCCGCACAATCCCAAACTTGCCCAGGTGCTGTACAAGGCAACACGTATTGAAAACTGGGGGTCTGGAATACAGCGAATGGTCACAGCCTGCCTGAATCAGGAACTGCCCGAGCCAGACTATCAGATATGGGCAGACGGAACGATTGCCATTGTCTTCCGCAAGAAGCCTCTTCAGGGTCATCACCCCGCTGTTCACCAAGGTAACCATCTGATGACCAGCAAACAGCAGAATGAGACTGTAAATGAGACTGTAAATGAGACTGTAAACGCAGTGCTCTCTGTCATACGCGAAAGGCCAGGCATCAAAATGCCTGCCATTGTTTCTTCCATTGGCAAAAGCCGCGCTTCTACAGCACGTGCTATTGCAGAACTGAAGACGCATGGGAAAATTGAGTTCCGCGGAGCTCCGAAGACTGGCGGCTATTACTGCATATAAGTGTGCTATACACCAAAGAAAGTGAATGAAAAAGCCCGACCCGAATGCCATCCATCCCATTGCCGGATATGACAAGGTAATCCATGTCAAGCCGACGATTAGGAATCCCAACATCATCGTGGGGGATTTCACCTATATCGCCGATTCGAAGTTCGAAAGCCACGTCACGCATCACTATGACTGGCTTGGGGACAAGTTGATCATCGGCAAATTCTGCCAGATTGCCGCAGGGGTGGAATTTGTGATGAACGGCGCAAACCACCAGATGAACGCGGCGACCACGTACCCGTTCTACACCATGGAGGGCTGGGAGATGCCGCCGCCCACCGTCGATGCGCTCCCCTTCAAGGGGGATACTGTCATCGGCAACGATGTCTGGATTGGGCAGAACGCCGTCATCCTCCCTGGCGTGCACATCGGAGACGGCGCAATCGTCGGGGCAGACAGCGTTGTCGGCAGTGATGTTGCGCCCTACTCAATTGTCGCCGGAAATCCGGCGCGGCTGATCCGGAAGCGGTTTGACGACGAACTCATTGACCTGATGCTTAAATTCAGTTGGTGGGACAAGAGCATTGATGAAATCAACCGCCTGATACCACTTTTAACGGACAGCGATTTGCAGAAGGTCAAGCAAGAACTTAAAAGGATGCTTGACGATTGATTCAAACCGTAAATCATAAGGAACTGTGCAAAAATTAGTTGTAAAAGCAGATTGTAACGATTTTGGATGCAGTTTTGTCGCAATTGCGAGGCGCGTAGCCACCTACGCAACGAGCAATTGCGGCGGAAATGCGCCAAAAGCGCACAATCTGCACAGA
>JAFZWH010000101.1 GCA_017617415.1 Victivallales bacterium
AGTGCCGCTTGCGGCCTCGTAGCATTCGGTGTCCTGCGGGGTGAAGGACCACGCCGCCTCGGTGGTCGCGCAGTCGGGGTGGCTCTCCGGCTCGGTCCACGCGAGTTCGCCCGGAATGGCGTTGCCCGCCACGTCGGTGAAGGTGCCGTCAAGCGGCAGTTCGCCGAGGCTCTGCCCGTAGGTGAGGGTGCCCACGGCGATGACCTGGCTGCCGTCGCCTTGCGCGGTTCCCTTGGTGATGGTCAGCGTGCCGTCGATGTACTGGAAGGTGTAGTTGGCTGCTGAGGCGCCGCTCGCGGTGATCGCGTAGTCGCCTGGGCGGGAACTCGCGGTCGCCTCGCAGGTGACTACGGGCTGCTGTTCGAGGACGCTCGCGTCCTCGCGCAGGACGAAGCCCGTGATCTCGTACGTGAACTGCGGGTTGGGGGTGCCGTAGGCGCGGGTGGCGTCGTTCGCGGTGACGGTCAGTGTCGCGGGCAAGACGGTCACGGTAGTTTGGCCGGTCAGGGAAACGAATTGCTCCTGGTCGTCGGGAGTGAAAGTCCAGGGAAGTTCGTGGTCTCCAGCGGGCGGGGTTTCACCATCTTGGTCCCAGGTGAAGGTGCCGGGAATCTCGTCGCCGGTGGCGGTGGAGATGACCGTGCCGTGGATTTGCGTAGGACCATCCAGTGGTTCGCCGTAAACAATTGGATCCACGGTGAATTGCGGATTGCCATCATCATCCACGGCAATTTCCAGTAGCGATTGGGTAATGGTCAGAGTACCCGGGATGAAGATTAGTCGATAGGTATCAGGGAGTTGCAATGTTCCTTGGGTAATGGCGTAGGTGCCGGCCTGTTCTCCGGGAATACGGGTGAGGGTACCGATGGCGTCCGCCGGGTCAAGCAGAGTCCCCTCGGTGACCTGCCAGGTGAACTCCGGGTCGGGCTGGCCGCCGTATTTCTCATGCGAGTCGGCGGTGATGGTGACCACGCGCTCCTCAATCGTGTAGGTGCCTTCCACGAAAATCAACTCATAATTGTGCAGGACATCGCGTTCGCCGCGCACGATGGTCAGCGTGCCCTGCTTGATGGGATAGGTGCCAATTCCCTCTCCGGCAATGCGTTCCATGTCACCGTAGAAGCGGTCGCCACGGGCGAGGGCACCGAAGGTGACGGTGAGCGGGAGGCGGACATCCGGGTCGCCGTAGGGTTTGTGATGGTCGCTGGCGACCACGCGGATGGGGCGGCGCATGATGGTGACCTCCGAGGTGCCTTGCACACAGCCATAGGTGTCCAGGTCCTCCGGCACGAAAGTCCACGGGCAGACCCACAGTCCGGCGTCAAGCACCAAATCGGGTTCCGACCAGACAAACTCGCCGTCCACAAACTCGTCCGTGTCTGGGTCGGTGCAGTATGCCATCAGCCAGACCAGTTCCAGCGGTTCGCCATAGGTCATCACGGTCGCGGCGACCTCGTTGATATTGGGTTGCTTCCGAGTGACATATAGCGTTCCTGGACGGGTGGTGACGAGATAGCAGTCGTCCTCGCCGATAGTGACATAGATGGGATAGCCTTCGGCGGTGATGGGACTGCCGAGCGTGGCGGTGGTGACCAGTTCCGGCTGATGGTCCAGGACATCGGGCGTTTCGTCGGCCACGAAGCCAGTGAAGGTACAGGTCAGTGGCGGATTGGGCTTGTTGAAGGCGCGGTAGATGTCGTCCGCCTGGCAGAGGAGCGGTGCCTTGGTGATGCGGAGGCTGGCGGTGGCTGAGCCGGTGTATTCATCGTCCACCACCGTTGCGGTCACGCGATATTCTCCTGGAAGCATCGGCGGCTGCTGGAGTTCCTCGCCAGCGAGGTCGTAGTATTGGTACGCGAGATTTAATCCGTCGGGAACGGTCGTGGCGGTCATGGAGACGGGACGCCCCTGATAGGTGGTCTGATAGTTTTCGAGGGTAATTTCGGCTTGGAGTTCTACACAATGGAGGATTCCTTCGACAAATGTCAAGTCATAGCACTCGGCGTTCTGTTGCGGCGTGATATTCAGCGTGCCTTGACAGATGGTGAGGTCGGCGGGTACTTCGCTGGGGAAATCCTCAGGCACGTAAGTCAGTTCACCGGCCAGTGAATCACCTGCAACCAGTTGGCCGGAGGTAATTTGCCAGGTGAGTTCCGGGCAAGGGCGATGGGCTTTCCATTCCTGCGGAAGTGCGGTGACGGTGAGCGGTCGCGGGAGAACCGTCACCGGCAGCGGGAAGTCGCCGTTGGACCAATTTTCATCCGTTGTGGTATAGGTGATAATCACTTCCGTTTCACCGGTGTGTTCACCGTAGGCGATGGTCTGCTCGAGTGAGACGATTGTGGTGTCGGCGCTTGTTGCCTCCCAATCCACATTATCGGGGGCATCTACCAGCAATTCCGCGGTCAGACCATAGTAAAGGGGATTGGAGAGTTCAGCGGAGACGACGAGATTGCCCGGGGCGTCGCTCTCGTAGGCACCGATGTCTGGAAGACCATATTGCACGCGGGGATTGCCAGCTGCATCTGTTTCGGGCATATACTCATAGAGTTCGGCGCGGTTGATGAGAAATGACCCATCGCCCAGCGAAAAATCATCGTCAATGATTGCATTGAAGCAGGCAAAATGTGAGGCGGGCGTGTTGTCGTTGGTATGGATTCCGCGATGCCCTGCATTGACTGCGCAGATACCAAAATTTCTGCCATTGGCGAGATTCACAGTGCCACCATCGGTCACCGCACAGGCAAGGACTTGGCAACTCTGGTCAATTTCGGACAGTTTTCCATGTCCAAAGTCTCCCCATGCCAAGCAGTTGCGTAGCAAGGCGCCATTTTCGGCATGGATGCTGGTGCCGGGACCCTTCGCGGCGTTTTCCGCCAAAGTGCAGAAAGACATCTGGGCACCTGTGGTCAGCCAGACCGCGCCGCCACCTGAGGTGACAGTGTCGATGGCTCCATTGTGGATGAGGACGCAGTTGGTCAACGAGGAGTTCTCGCCTTCCAGCCAGACTGCGCCACCGGCGTGGCGGGCGAGGTTGCGAGAGAAGTGGCAAGCCTCGATCTGGGTGCCCAATGAGGCGTAGAGTGCACCGCCGAAAGTGGCCTGGTTGTCCAAAAAGTCGCAGTTTTGCACAAGGATGGCGCCTTGGAGAAAGGCACCGCCTCCATGAGATGCCTCGCCGCCAGTTACCGTAAGCCCTTCAAGACAAGTAAAATTGGAGAATGCAAAGGGGGTGGTCAGGACGCTGCCTTGGACTTTGGCGGGAAGTGCCAAGATGGTCTCATGCCGGTATTCCCATTGCTCAATGATTCCATTGCCGTCGCGGTCATTGCGTTCGCGCTGTTCAGGGGTCTCCTCGGTGCCAGCGAAGCCACCGTAGATGCTAACGCCATCACGCATTTGGAATGAGCCGCTTGGCAAGGCACGGTCGCCATTCACTGCCGGAAAATAGATTCCCTCTGCGAGCCAGAGTTCATCGCCGGGGGTGGCGCGGTCGAGGGCCGTTTGCGGTGAGGCGAGGGCAGTGGTCCAGGTCAAGCCGTCGTTGATGTCGTTGCCGTGGGGACTGACATGCCAGATGCGCGCGTGGCATAAGGCGCACATTGCCAATAGGAAGACAAGCCAGGCAGTTGAATGGTGGAAAAACGAGATTCGGTGCATGAAAACTCCTTGGTTGAGGGTGGATAGGATGACGGAAAAATCGTCACGCCCCTCAAAATAAGTGGAAGAACTCTGCCTTCAAAGAGGGAGGCAGTTTTTACCTCCGAATCTTAGTTTTCCTATTCTTTTTGGACGGAAAACGCCACTTCTCGAAACCCTAATGATTTCAGTTCGGTGAAATAATTAAATACATAATATATTTATAATAAATAAGTTATTGTATATATTTTAAAATGATTCAGCGGTTATGCGCTTTCCGCAAGAGGTCTCCGAATTTTACCCTGAAACCATCAATTGGGCGGACACAAAAATGCCCGTGGGACTTTAAAAGCCTCCACGGGCGTGATGCTTTTTCTGCTTGGAAAGAAGGACTACTTCTTCTCGTCTTCCTGTGGTGCGTCAGCAGTGGCGGTGTTCTCTTCTTTGGCGACCGTCTCGGCCTCGAAGACGGAGACGCCGTTGTTCACGCGACCATCATCCAGATTATTGATGTTCTTGCGGTTGCGCAAGTCACGGAAAAGGTTCTTAAGGTCAAAGAATCCTCCAATGGAGAACCAGAAGGTGGAGATGATGCCGATGATGCAGGGTTCCAGGATGAAGACCACGAAGAAGTAGTACTTCCACCAATCGGGTTGCCAGATTTTGAAAGCATTTAACAACAGCACCCCGATGAAGGAGAGGCCGAAGCCATAGACGAAGGAGTAGAAGAAAACGGAGTAGGCGATGGCGCGGTCGCCCTTGGTGTATTCGGGGGTGATGCCGATGACCTTCGCCCAGATGGCTTTGGGCGACCAGTCGAACTTCTCGACGGGCTTGCCCTCGTCGTTGTACTTGCCGCGGTGGAGCATGCGGTCCAGGTTGAAGGGACCGGGCTTCCAAATGAGGTGAGTCAGACCGGAACCCACGAAATACAGCACCAGCGAGACCATCATGGTGATGAAGTAGATTTCCGTGGAGTTGATCGGGAACTTCTGCGGATCCATGCGCCAGAGAATGTAGGGCTCGAAGGGGCCGGAGAGTTTGGGCAGCAGGCTGGTCAGGCCAGGAATCCAGCCGTGTTTGTCCAGCCACGGATAGACGATGTCAGCCCAGTTGCGGGAGACGAGCATTCCGCCCAGAGAGAGGAACATGCCGCTGAGCAGCGAGAGCCAGGCGCCCAGGGTGGTGCCGAATCGTCCATAGAGTCCGAAGACCATCACCGGTCCGCAGCCGCCCATCCACATCGAGCACATGATGTCGGCGTAGAGTTTGAGGTAGTCCAGTTGGCTCATATACTTGGAGCCGAAGAAGAACCAGACGGCCACACCGATGGTGACGGCGCGTATGACCCAGATGTGCTGCTTGGGGGTGAAACCATTCTTCTTGAAGGGCAGGATGACATCCTGCGTGATGGTCAGGGCGGCGGAATACATTCGGCTGTCGTCGGTGGAGACCATCATCAGAACCATCAGGAGGCAGAAGAGGCCGGTCAAGCCCATCGGAAGCAGATTTCGCATTGCAGCCGCGAGCATCTGCTGACGGTAGAGGGTGGAATACTCCTGGGTGTTTTTGTTGGCCTCGCCCGTCTTCTTGCGGATGGTGTCCTCGATTTGCGCGATGGCGGCGGTGTCCTCGGGGTTCGTGGCCTTGAGGTTCTCGAGTTCCTGAGTCAGTTCAGGCACCTGGTTGATGCGGAAGAACTGCTCGCGCGCGGCATTGTAATATGGGGTGTCCAGGTTACTGTCTTGGGAGAGCGGCGGATCCACGCCAATCTCGTGGGTGACCGGCGGCACGGCGGCGATGGCGGCGTCGAACTCGGCGCGCTGCGCATCGTCCTTGACCATCTGGAGAGAGATGTGACGCGAGAGGTAGTTGCGGACAGCGTAGGACTTATCGGCGAAATTGCGGTGGTTGAAGAGGGTGATGAGGGTGATGCCCATCAGGACGTAGAAGATGGTCATGAAGCCGTTGCGCCAGGTGCCCAAAATGTTCGCCATTTTCTGCTCGTGGGGAGTTTTGGCGGCGGAGGTGTTGCCGGCGCCGATCCAGCTGGCGCGGTGCATGATGGTGACTACGATCGTGACCACGAGCGCGAAGTAGTTGAAGTCGCGCAGGTTGCTCACGTCAAAGGAGTTCAGGAAACTCTCGCCAGCCACGCGGTCGCTCATCACGGGGATGATCTCCTTGCTCCAGGAGAAGGTACACAACACGAAAATGGTGAAGACGACCAGCATCGGGTAGCAGAAAAGACCCTGAATGGTGTCGGTGATGACCAGTGCAAGGGTGCCGCCCAGGCAGATGATGGTGGTGGCCAGCGTCAAGGTAATGACGACCACGACCATAAAGGTCTGGACGGTGTATCCGAAGATGGTGAACTCATGGGGAAGGTCAAGGAAATAGATGAAGAAGCGCGCCGCCAGGGCCGGCATGATCATGTTGGCGAACATCTCGGAGACCGAGCGGAGGGCCGCCGCAAAGATGCGGAAGGGCCGGCTGTAGCGCATCTCCAGCCACTGACCCAGGGACATCGCGCGCGTCTCGCGGAAGCGGTAGATGCAGAACCCCGTCAGTGAAAGCACCAGCCCCAACGGCCCCATCATCTTGTTCCAGAAACTCATCGCGAAGCCCGTCTTGTAATACATCTCGACCTGCGTGAGCAACACGATGATGGAGAGCGCGTTCGCCACGTCCGCCACGCTGATGACGTAGCGCCCGCAGATGCGGCCCGCCGCCAGATAGTCTGCCACACTGCGCACGTAGCTGCGCGAGTGGAAAGCCATATACATCACGAATGCAACGGGAACAAGGACAAGGAGCCAGTCGAGAATGGACATGAGAAATTACAGGTTGAAAAGACGGTTTGGAGGCGAAAAAGGGAATGGTCGCGCAGGCACGCGAAAAGAAAATTTGTGTAAATATAACTCCTAATCTATAGAATAGGATATAGAAGCCGCGAATTTGTCGGACGTGTCATAAGTTGTCATGAATTGTCGTATTGGCTATTCTAGCCTCGCTAGTCTAACTAGTCCCGCTAGTCCTGCTAGCCCTGAAAACAAAAAAGCGGCGGGCCGAAGCCCGCCGGAGAATCATTCGTCTGTGACGAACGATGATGCGCTACGAATTATCTGTCTTGGGGGAGGAGGATGATTGGCGCCGAAGTTGCCGCCGGCTGGGTGGCAGAAGGTGTCCCCACCATCACTGGCATTCGATATGGGCGTGCAATCAGGCCATTCTCCAGGTCGGATGGCGTGATGACTCCGCTGCCAGTGCAGATTTCCGCGTAGGAGAATTTCGCATCCACGCGTTTGACCTGGACAGTGGCGAGGCGATATTCGGGGCAGCCGAGTTCCTCGCCAGTCTCCGGATCAAGGATGGGTTCGCCACGCCGGAAGACGTCGAAGAGCGCCCCGGGGATGATGAGCGTTCCCGCGCGGTCGAGGGTAAACTCGCCGGTGGGGGAGATTTGCAGGATGCGGATGGGGGCGATGGCATCCATTGCCTCGGCGATTCGCCGACTGGCCATTTGGGTGAGGATGTGGTAGAGCGTAAAGACGCTGCCTCGCGCTTGAGCAATCTCCTGCGGAGCGAGGTCGATGATGATGTGGTCCGCCCAGATAATCTCCGTGGTGGCTACGTCCACGATGCGGTAGTCCAGCTCGATGACCGCACTGGGAATGCTAACATATTGGGCACCGGTGAGTTGAATCACGGTGGTCTGAGGCGGTGCGATGTAGAGCTGCTTGACCGTGCCGGTCAGGAAGTAGTCCAGCCCCATCTCTTTGGTCAGTTTTGCCAGCTCGGTATCGTCCCCGCTGGCGGCGGCCGCATTCAGGATGCGAAGTTTTTCGTTCTCGATGGCTGCGTCGTCCTGCCGCGAGAGTACCCGGAAGCGAGGGGATTGCAGGAAGTACTGGTTGAAGTCGCTGAGGAGGTCGTCGGCGACAGTCGCGCTCTGCATGGTTTCAGCACCGACTGTGTAGGTGGCGGCGAGGCAAGGGAACCTCAGCATCGCGATGCGCTTGCGGTTGTACTTGAGCGCGTTGAGCTCCGCGATTTTCTGCTCGGTCTCTTCGGCGGTTGCCCGTAGCGCGGCTTCGGCGGCCTCGGCGGCTTGACGCTGAGCAAGGAAGTTCTCGGCGGCCTCGTAGATTGACGCGGCGGCCTGGTCGGCCGCCTGCCGGACGGTGGCAGATGCCTGGTCAGCCGAGAGTTGAAGCGTCGCGCCACTCTGGTCAGCCGTCTGCTGGATCGTCGTGCTTGCCTGGTTGGCGGCCTTTTGGATCGTGTCCGAAGCCTGGTCGGCAGCCTTTTGGATGGTGTCCGACGCCTGGTCGGCAGCCTTTTGGATGGTGTCCGACGCCTGGTCGGCTGCCTGCGGGATGACCTCCGTGCTGTCGGCGGTCTGTTCCACGGCAGGCGTGTCCGTCTCGATGGCTTCATCCTCTTGGGCACAGATGGTCATCGTGGCGCCGCACCAAATCACAAACAAGAATGCAAAAAGGAATTTCTTGGTCATGGGAAGCCCTCCTGTTGCTGGAAGTTATCGTCCGTACTTCTGGATCTGCTGTTCGCCTTCCCAGAACGCCAGGCCAGTCTTGATGTCAGTGATGGTGAGTTGGAAGTAATACTCCGACTGGACATTCTTGCCGTAAGGAATGCGCTGCTCGATGATTTTGCCGGAGACCGAGAGGTCCGGGGCGATCATCTGTCCCTGGCCGGCGACGGTGGCCTGGTTGAAGTTCGCGTCAGCGGCCAGCTGGCGGGTGGCGGCGGACATCGCGTCCTCCGGTCCATCGAGGCCGACGGCGGTGGTGATGACCGCCTTGCCGCTATTGAGCATTGCCACGCGAATCTTCTTGAGCAGTTGGTCCACGTCAATGTACTGCGTGGTCTCGTTCTTGACGCGACTGATGGCGACGACATAGCGTCCGCCCTCCGGCTTGTTTAGGCAACCGGAGCTGAGCATCTGGTTGATGGTCTGCTCGGCTGCCCAGTTGAAGTCTTCAGCGGTCAATTGCGTGGGTGGCAGGGAACGGCAGCTGGCCAAAAGGAGCAGGGCGGAAATGGCGAAAAACGACAGAAGTTTTTTCATGGTGGTTTGTCGAGTTATGGGGTTGAAGTGAAAAGACAAAAATCAGTTTTGCTGAGGAGCGGAGGCACGGGGCCCCGTCACCGTGACCAGCGCCGGCAGACCGGCGACTGGAATCTTCACGTAAACCAGCGAGGGACCGGGCGGCAATTCCACTTGCACGAAAGGGGAAGCCACGCCAGGCGCGGTCAAGGACAGCCGCCCAGAACTTGGGCGTCGCACGACCGCCGCCTGGTACTCTTTGGGCAGGAGATTCCATCCGCGCACGTCGGCATTGGTGGTGGCGTAGGAGATTCCTGAGCCAACGAGTCCCACCAGGAACGCCGCTTCATGGCCATAGTTCTGGCTGGCGACCTCCATCGCGACGACCTGGAGCGTAGTCTTGATAACCGCCTTGGTGACCGCGCTGGCGATGATCCAGGGCAGTTCCTTCCGGAACTCCGTGGCGACCAGACGGTCGATGCTGCACAGCGGAAGTGTTCGACCGAGGGAAGACGCACCGTCCCGCACCTCCAGATATGGATATGCGGCGGGTTGTTCCACCAGCACCGGCAAAGCAATTCCCGCATAAACGGGCCGGCTCAAGGGGATGAAAATCTCGTAGCGCCGTTCCACCTTGAAGGGACCAAGCCCATTCTCGAAGAGCACGACCACATAGTCGTCCATCGCGTTGCGAGGCAGTTTTCCGGCGGCTCGTTGTTCGGCAAGTTCGTAGAGCTGCCTGGCGGGTTCGGAGTTGGTCATCCCGTAGGTCTTGCGCAATTGGAAGACCGCCTTGTCGGCATCGCTTCGGTCTTCCATGTAAAGGAGCCGGAAGACTCCGCTGAGGAAACTTCCGGCAGGGGATGCGAAGTCCTCGTAGGCTCCCCATTGATCCAGAAGATGCTGGTATTCCGAAAGTTGTTGCTTGTTTTTTGCATTCTGGTTGGCCTGGTCGAGGGAGGCGACCGCCGCGGCGTTGCCCGCCTGGCTGCGTTCTTTTTGGATTTCTTCCTGCGCTTTGGCGATGGCGCGTTGGTTGCGGCGCGCGGCGGCGCCTTGACGTTCCTCCAGACGGTTCAATGCCACGCGGGCGCGGTCTGGCTGCCCCAGAATCAAGTAAACGAGCGCCTGGTAGGTCTGGAGCATCAGCCCATCGTAGGTGCGCCCCAAGTAATGGTCGAACCAGTTGATGCTTGCGTCCTGCGCTTGCAATCCGTCCTCAGCGGCGGAAAAATCTGCCAGGCATTCACCGTATTGTGCCGCCATCAGATGACTGGATGCGCGGTAGAGGTTGGGGAGCAGCGCTTTGGATGGATTCGATGGCACCTTGGGGACTGCCGCCGCCGCCGCATACTGTCCGGTCTGATACAGTGCCTGGCTTTTTGCCAGCTGGCTGGTCATCGTCTCGCAGGAGTTCAGCAAGATGATGAGCGCCAGCAGGCAGAGCAGTTTCAGTTGTGAGGGGAGTTTGGTCACGGGGCAGTGCGGTTATTTCCTGTTAATACGGCATCTGTCTCTGATTTTCCAATAGTGCGATGAAGAAACTGCGAAGTTTCTCGATGTGCGAGATGTAAGTCCAAGTGGCGCAGTGCCGTGATGCCGAGCTCCAGCAAGGGGAGACCGCGATGATCACTGCGGTCGGCGAGCGATGACGGGCTGATTCGGTTGTAGAAGACAGCATCCCGTGACGAAAATGGCTACAGCCCGACGGCGGCCAGCACCTTCGCCATCGTCTCGTCGGCAACCGCCTTGGCACGGCGGGCGCCTTCGCGGAGGATGTCCTCCACCTCGTCGGGGTGTTCCATTAAATAGGCGCGGCGCTCGCGGGCCTCCGCAAAATACTCGGTGTATTTCTCGAAGAGCATCTGCTTGGCGGTGCCATAGCCCATCCCGCCGGCCAGGTACATCTCGCGTAGCTTGGCGACCTCCTCCGGCGACGCCATCAGCTTGTAGAGCAGGAAGACATTGCACTTGTCGGGATCCTTCGGGTCCTCCATCGGCGTGGAGTCCGTCTTAATCTTCATGAACTTCGAGCGCGCGGCCTTGCCCTCCGCAAAGATTTCGATGGTGTTGTTGTAGCTCTTCGACATCTTCTGGCCGTCCAGTCCCGGAATCACCGCGACCTCCTCCTGGATCAGCGGCTCGGGGATGGTCAGGATGTCGCCGTAGGCGTTGTTGAAGCGGATGGCGAGGTCGCGCGTGACCTCCAGGTGCTGCTTCTGGTCCTTGCCCACCGGCACATACTGCGCATGGTAAAGCAGGATGTCGGCCGCCATCAGCACGGGATAGGCCAGCAGGCCGTGGTTGGCCTCCAGACCGTGCGCGACCTTGTCCTTGTAGGAGTGGCAGCGCTCCAGCAGCCCCAGCGGGCACAGGCACGAGAGAATCCACGCCAGCGTCTGGACGGCTGGCACGTCGGACTGCCGCCAGAAGACCGTCTTGGCGGGGTCGAGACCGCAGGCCAGGAAGTCCACTGCGACCTGGTGGGTGCGGGCGCGGAGGTCCTCCGGCTTGGGCATCGAGGTCTGCGCGTGGAAATTCGCGATGAAGTAGAAGCACTCGTTCTCGGTCTGCGCCGCGATGGACTGGCGCATCGTGCCGAAGTAGTTGCCCAGGTGGAGAGTGCCGGAGGGCTGGATGCCCGTCAAAACTCGCTTGTTGCTAACCATAATACCTTATTTAAAGAGGTGAATCGAATGAAAGAAATGTAAAAATAATAATATAAACCCGCTTGGTCAAACCGTGAAGACAGATTATATTATGTCATATATCCAAAATCGGAGCGTAGCGCAGTCTGGTTAGCGCGAGTGGTTTGGGACCACTAGGTCGAGGGTTCGAATCCCCCCGCTCCGACCATTTTTCGCCTCAAGGTATTCCATTTTATTCACCGAATGCAAAGCGACGAAGTAAAACATCATGTCAGAAAACTCTTCCTTTTTCTGACCATGTTTGGCTTGCTTTGGATATGCAGTGGTTGTCTTTTTCGAAGTGCAGTCGATAGTCTCTTGTACCAATGTTATGATGATATTTTGATTGTCGAAAGGCGGGGGGAGATTTCAGAGGACGGGAAGAATTTAACCGTTTATCTGAAAAAACGGACAGACTACAGGAGAGATCCTTTTCATATATGGAAGGGCAGCTTCGAAGAGGAGGCAACCCATACATATCCTCTGACCCACCCTGAAACGGATGCCGTCCTGCAAGAATTTGAGTTCATCCCTCCGGTTGAACAGAACCGGGACCGCGTCGAGTGCCTGTTTGACGTTAATGCAAATCATAATTATGCGATTATATCCCGGAGCAAGATAGAAGAGGGACAAGACGGGCTGTTTTTGCCGGCAATAGTTATTTACAATGGGAAAAAGCCCGGATCGCATGAAAAGCACCCCATCCGTATCCATGTCCATCCTGACGATGTCCATTTGCTGGCTCAGCCATTTGTCTGGCGAAGTCCTTTGGGAGATGATGATAATGCGTTGGTTGTTCCATATAAACAGGAAGGCAACATCTGCTATGCATATATGTCAAGGGAAGATCTTATTGGACCGCGGGAAATACATCGCAAGTCTAATCTGGCAAAGAAGATTTGGACGGTGCTCCTTTGGCCACCCGCCTTTGTTTTGGATGTCGTCACAAGTCCTGTGCAGGCCATTGTCATAGGGATTGCCATGGTTACTTTTTCCCCAGATGGGTGACCATGACAACCATGAAGGAGGTCATCTCACTGCCTGCCGGCATGTGCCAATTCATCAACACCTCGCGAGGCGACTGGTGGACAGCGAGGCACTGTTGGTTGCTCTGCGCAAGGGCAGGGTGGTGGTACTTTGAACCGGCCGCGTATATGGGCGGTGTGGAGGACTGGATCGTGGCTCTACTTTGAACAGACCAGGAGAATAATAGTAAAATCCTGTTCTTATTATATACGCTAAAAAGAATCCCAAACCAGAGGCGCGAAAAAGGTCGCCGGACTTCTCCGCACTACGGCAGACGCGAGCACAGCGAAGCGGATAGTCTGATAGCCGCGAATGCGGCGACCCTAGGAGCGAAGCGACGACGGGTATAAAATGAGAGAGTTATGGCGTTTTCTCGGAAGAACAGTTATGGAAAACCGATTTGAAGATGCCCGAATCGCGAAACATCGCCCTACAACAGAGAATTTCTCTAACCTGCCGAAACGCCCGAAATTCTTCTCTCGCCAACTGTTAATATGCCGTAAATAAGGCAGTTAGCCGTAGGTCGCAAAAACCGTCTTTTTTTTTCGTCAATGACGATTCAACCTGTTCAACGTGCCTCGAACTCCGTTCCTATATCCGAGAAAATAGCTGTTTGAAACAGGCGCGAAATAGGCCGCCGGACTTCTCCGCCCGGCGGCCTTGTGTTCTTCCCCGATGGTGTGCTAGTTCTCTCCGAGGAGCATCGCCTCCTGCTCGCTCCAGAGGTCGGGGAGCTTCCTCTTGAGCGTCGCCAGCGTCAGGTTTTTCGGGTAGTCCCCCCCTGATGACGGCGTGGATGATCTTCGGCGAGATCTGCACCATCCCGATGATGTTCGCTACGTAGCTCTGGTCCCGCCCGATTTTCGCTGCCAGCGCCTTCGCGCTGGATATCCGCCCCTCGTCGATGAGCCTCTGCCAGCGGCGCGCCCTGGCGAACGCGAACAGCATCGCCTCGCGCTGCGTGTCGCCGACGGGTGGCCGAAATTCCGCATCTCGACGGCGGTCTCCGCCACGATGAGGTCGTATCTCTCGCGGCTGATGCCGATGCGTTTGCAGATTTCGTCCGGCTCCAGCCCCCGCATCAGGAAGAAGCACACGAGGCGCTGGTCGTCGCTGGTTATGGTCTCAAGGTACTGGCGGACCAGCTCCGCCCGCGCCTCGCGTCTCCTTCTGTCCATACTCCTCTATCCTCACGACCGCCAGCCCGTCGGGGGGGCTGCGGCCCGTTTTTCGTGACCGTCAGTTTCCGTATCAGGGAATCGTCCTCGTACACTCTCGCGCAGGTGAGCGCGTCCAAAGTGCTCTTGAGCGAGTTGTCCACGTCCCTGCGGCGGTTGTCGGGAGGGAAGAGGTCGAGACTGACCTCCACCGGCTCCGCGAAAGTCGG
>JAFZWH010000102.1 GCA_017617415.1 Victivallales bacterium
CCGAGGCTATCTTAGTACCAGACAGCCCGACATCTTCCAGACGGACACCGAGGCTATCTTAGTACCAGACAGCCCGACATCTTCCAGACGGACACCGAGGCTATCTTAGTACCAGACAGCCACCCATCTCCCAGACGGACACCGGGGCTATCTTAGTACCAACCAGCCAAGCCAACAACGGCAAGGCACTCAACAAGGAGTAAAAAATGCAAAGAATAACTCTTGACCAACTAAGCAGTGTTCTTGGTGCTGATCCAACCGTCACGCCGGAAGACAGGGAGTACATCATGCGGGCCGCGAAATGCCCCGCTTCCAGGCGCAAGCTCATCAATGCCAAACGGGCATTGGAGATCCTCGAAGTTAGCCGTCCGACTCTCCGCAGTTATGTCAAGCAAGGCAAACTGACCCAGATCAACCTCTCCAGCCGAAAGGTCCGATTCGACGAACAAGAGGTCCTCCATTTGACCACCAACGGAGCAAGAGACTTGAAGGGAGTGTGAGATTTTATACCCGGAGTATAAAATTCGACTTTTTTAATACAGTTGCAAAGAATCAAAAAAAATCTTAAAAAACAATTGAATTTTAAATAGGTGATAATCCAAATTTCTTCCAAAATCAAAAACTCAAAAAAAATCCAATGATTCGACTCATCACCAAAGGAAACATGGAGGCTTCACGCAATGGACGCTAACATACAACCAATCACCGCCGACACCAGGGCGGGCGACACCACCACCATAGTCTCTACCCGGGAGGACTTCCAGATCGCCAACTGCATGTCAGCTCCTGTGGATTTGTTCCAGCTACTCGACGACCTATCACCCAAGACGAGGTTCAACCGGTGCATGGAACAAATCACCCATGGCCTTAATGCCTTCCTCGACATCGCCGATCCATTGCGCCAGATGGAACAGGAGAAGCTCTACCGCTTCTGCTTGGATCGGGATGGAAATCCGTTGTACAGGAACTTTGGGGAGTTTCTCAAGGCAGTCTGCAATATGACCCCAAGCAGCTACTGCAAACTCTGCAAGGCCAGCGATACCTACCAGCTGCTGAAAGAGAATTTCGGCGATGACACGGATGCCAGGCTGAAAAGCCTCAAGACGCTTGCCGGACTGTACGAACTCTCGCAAATACCGGAGGCCAAACTAATCGAGGCGGTTGAAGCCATCACTGATGACTCCAACCCTGCACCTACGGTTGCCGATGTCAGCAGCTGGCGTTTAAGAACCCTGCCGCCTGACGATGGCCCCCGCAAACGCGGAAGGCCGCGCAAGGCCGTTCTCCCTGCAGACAGTCCAGTTCCAGATGGACCGGTGATCGATGCCGAGGCATCCGTAATCTCCGACGAGGTCGCATCTGATGTGCAGAACTCTGAAGACTTCGCCGGGGCGGCGCAGACGGCTGGCAATTCCACCACTGTCACTGTCACCGTGACACCTGCCGAGGAACCTGAAGGCGAAGCGTCCGAGGATGCCGAGGAGGAGTTGGACGATGAAGCCGAGGAAGACTTCGAGGAAGAAGAGGAGGATACCGAGGAAGAAGAGTTCGAGGAGGAAGAGCAAGACCCCGGTGAACAGGAGTATGACCAACTCTGCGAGTTGCTCAGGTCTTACAGACTCTTTGGCTTCGTAGCCGAGCACTACTCAGAACGAGCAGAAGAGCTCGGTGAAAGATTGGAACGCTTCTGGGAGAATGTAGGAGAACGAGTTCCAGCACAGGAGGGCTACAATGACTAAGCATAGCGAACAGCCCTCCAGCAAGAGTTTCGACGGCGCCCTGACGGCCGCCGTCGAATGCGCGGCGCAAGCCGAGCACAAACCGACAGGGGACGTCGCACAGGTTCCGCAAGGGAACGGCGCATCCTCGCCCCAACGCTCCGCGTTGCAACCTCCGCCGGGTCCCAGGAGGAACCCGTGTGCGAACGGCGCGGCAGACACAGCAGCAGCAGGGGCTGCTACCGACGCGGCCGGTCCGATGCCGGCCGATGGACACCCTGACAGACGCGGCCGAAAGAGCAGGACGGTCTATGACCCGTACCTGGGTTCGCACCCGGTACCGAGAGTGGACAACCCTGCCCTACTGGAGGCCATCGTCAGCGATGACAACATCATCGCGGCCGCCAAGGCAATGCTGAAGGAACCGGGCAAGTCGTCCGGCGTCGACCGCAAGACGGTGCGAGCCGTCTGCAAGCCGATAGTATCCTTTGCGGCAAACCGAGAGGACCTGAGGAACGTGCTGAAGTCCGGACGCTACCGCCCGGGCAAGGTACTGGTGAGCTACATCCCGAAGGGACACGGCGAAAAGAGGAAACTCGGAATCGCCATCGTCCAGGACCGGCTGGTGCAGAGGATGATCCTCCAGGCCGTTGGGGCCTGTACCCCCGACCATGCCTGGAGCGACTCAGCCGTAGCGTACCGCCAAGGGAAAGACACTGCGGAGGCCATCGAGAGAGTCAACGGGATAATAGAGGGCGGATACGAATATGCCGTCCGAATAGACCTGAAGGCCTTCTTCGATAACGTGCCGCATCACCGACTGATGGCGAAGCTGCACAAGCACATAGCGGACAAGCGGGTGGTCCGATTGATACGGGCCTTCGTCACGCCGGTCATGTGCGACCACGGCAACAAGTACAGGAACCGCAAGGGGACGCCGCAGGGTTCGGTAATCGCGCCCTGGCTGGCATCCATGCTGTACCTGGACGAGTTCGACCGCGAGATGGAGCGGCGGAGACACCCGTTCGTTCGCTACGCGGACGACATCGTTGTCTTCTGTCATGACAGTAAGGCAGCCAAGCGCACGGCCGAGAACGCCATTAAGTACCTTGAACGGATAATGGAATGCCCGGTCAACAGGAACAAGACCGTAATCGTCCCGACCAACCGGCTGGCGTTCCTGGGACTCGTCCGAAGAGGACGATACTGGGACATTCCGCGAAGGAAGCAGCACGGAGCCTGCGGCAAGGCCCTGAAACTGCTGGGACGGTTCGCGGAGACCGGCAACATCTGGCAACGCGACAAGGCCTGCCAGAAGTTCGAAGGCACGCTCAGGTACTACCAGCGGATACCGGGGCTGGCTCCCAACAGGGTGCCTGCAATGAAGCGCTGGCTCGAGCGCAGGCTGCTGGAATTCACCAACCGGGCGATTGACCGCCTGGCGCTGACCGGCACCGCTGCGCCGACGGGCTCAGCACCCGGCGATGCGAAGGAGGTCTGGGCTACGCCAGCAGGGCACTCGGCCCTGCCGGCAGCCCAGAACGAAGGCTCCCTCCACCAACCCTCCACTCAGCCTACTAAAAACAAGTTGATTAAAGGCAAGTGTGGGTCCCCGGAAATCGCCATCCGTGGCGACCGGGACACGCCATTACGGATTTAATGCCGTATGGCGCAAGACTGGCGTCCCAATGCAGGCGCGCCAGTTTCAACACCGCAAGCGCGGACCTTACTTCGACTTTGATGATGTCCGCGTGAAGGGGTGACGCTCAGGCCCGCAAGGCGAGGCGCACCCACCATCCATTGAAAGTGTCGCTCCCAACCCGCGTCCTTGACTTTGAGGCAGCCGGATGCGGAGGGCGGCACAAACCGGGCGGAGATGGTTCTTCCCCTCATCGGAAGAGGCCTCCCGAAGCCCGCGGTCTCGAAAGCCCGAAATCCAGTTCGGGCTGCCGGGTTCAGCTGGTAACCACTGAACCCGCCTAGAGTCGAAGCGCTCCCCCGGTAACGACGGGAGCCTGGCGGCAGAGCCTGCACTGCCGCCTTTTTTTGTCCTCGAGAACTCATTCCCGGGGCTTCTCGGTCCACGCCATAGCCAGACCGGCAGCCCAAAATATTTCCACGAAGAAATATTTCGTCGTCATTCTGTCCGCTCCGTCGCCCTGCATCCCTACACAAGAGTGCCAGAGGTAAATGGGGTACCCGGACAGGATTTTCGCAGATTATGCCGAAAAAAGTTGTCATTTTGCGTACCGATTAGCACATTTGTGCGAGTGCACGCTACACATGCAATGTGTAGCGTGTACGACCGTGGGCCCTGTGCAGGCTCAGATTCGAAATAATTGACCAATTTTCGAGGGCGTGTGCCTCCGTCGCCCCGGCTTTTCAGGACTCGATGCTTCTGGCATCATCTTGCTGAATAACGTCGTCGTGTGAGATTGTCTCTTGCGTGGCAACAGGTGACATATTTGCAATGCGGCTCCACATTGATTGACCATGGTCGCTCCGGGGGATGCCAGATATGCTATATTAGTTGCCGTTTGGCTCCGCGTGGGGCCGTTCAAGCCATCGACAACAGGAGGTCGCAATGCCTGGTAAATTCGAGATCAAGACCGCATCGAACGGGAAGTTCTTCTTCAATCTGAAGGCCGCCAACGGCGAGGTGATTCTGACCAGCCAGCAATACAAGGCCCTGGCCTACGCCAAGAAGGGCATCGCCTCGGTCCAGAAGAACGCCGCCGACGCGGCACGCTTCGAGGTCAAGGCCGCGAAGAACGGCGAGAAGTATTTCGTCCTGAAGGCGAAGAACACGCAGGTCATCGGCCAGAGCGAGACCTACCCCACCGATGCGGCCCTGAAGAAAGGCATCGCGTCCGTCCAGAAGAACGCCGCGGACGCCAAGATTGTCGAGGCGTAGCGAATCCCATTCTGCCTATACCCCCGGTTCCGCGTGGACCGGGGGATTTGGTGAAAACCATTTGCAAGAGACAGGTCATTGATTTTCAAATCTCCCAAAGCACGGGATTTTATAAAAGATTTACAAAGTTTCACAGGGGGATTTACAAAAGATTTACAAAATGCAGTTCAATCAATATGCTGAATTTGAATGACATACTCTCAAATCTCCTGCTCCATCCTGAGGATGAAATTGCAGAGTTCAAACTGGCGAAAAATGATTTCTCGTTTGAGGAGCTGGGTAAATATTTCTCGGCATTGAGCAACGAGGCCAACCTCAAGGGAAAGGAGTTTTCGTGAGGGAGCATTTTAATTAGGGGATTAATCAATGACCGAACAGGCAAAACAGGAATTGCGGGAACTGGTGCAAGGCGGCGAGACTTTGACCGTGGAGTTCAAAGGAGATTGGAGTGGCAACAAACAGACTCCAAACAACCCTGGCCTGCCAGACAAGGATTTGACGGAGGCACTGGTCGCCTTGGCGAATACCGAAGGCGGCTGCCTTCTGCTTGGCGTGGAGGATGACGGCGCCATGACCGATGTGCGACCAAGACATCAGGACGAGAAAGGGCTGATGGCATTGGTTACCCACAGAACCATACCCTTCCTGTCCGTCAATGCGATCCTTTGTGAATTGGACGGACATACCATCATGCGGATTGAGGTGCCAAAATCCCGCCAGTTGATTGCAACGACAGAAGGAGTACTCCTGCGTCGCCGCCTGAAGGCAGACGGCAAGCCGGAGGCGGTTCCATTCTATCCCCATGAGTTCATGAGCCGTCAATCCAGTTTCGGGGACGTCGATCCCTCCGCCATTGTCATAGAGGAGATAGCCTACAATCAGCTGGATGGATTGCAGCGTTTGCGTCTGCGGCAAATGATTGAGGCCTATCACGGAGACGCCACGCTCAAGGAACTCTCCGACGAGGAGTTGGATTTAGCTTTGCAACTGGTCGTCATGAAGAATGGCGACTTGCATCCGACAGTGGCGGGATTATTGATTCTGGGCACGGAAAAGTTGCTTCGCCAATATCTGCCCACCTACGAAGTGGCATTCCAGATGTTGGAGGGCACAGAGGTCAGACGCAATATTTTCTACCGCAAACCACTGCTTGAGACCTTCGAGGCCGTCAGCAAGGAATTCTCTACGCTGATTCGGGAGGAGGAACTGGAAGTCGGCCTTTTCCGTGTGCCAGTGCCCAACTACGATGAGCGCGCTTTTCGGGAGGCTTTCGTCAATTCATTGACTCACCGGGACTATAACCTACTGGGAACCGTCCTTGTCCAAATTGACGACCACGGACTGACCATCAGCAATCCAGGCAGTTTCATTGACGGGGTGAACATCCACAATCTGCTTGTGGTACGTCCACATTCACGGAATCCGTTGCTGGCAGATGTCATCAAGCGCATTGGACTGGCCGAACGTACAGGACGTGGCATTGACCGAATCTATGAGGGACTTTTGCGCTATGGCCGTCCCGCCCCGGACTACAGCGCGTCCGATGAGACGAGTGTCTCCGTATATCTGAACAACGCACAAGCTGACTTGGCTTTCATGCGGATGCATATCACGGCCAGCGACAAGCCCATGCCGTTGGATTCGCTTATTATTCTATCTTCTTTGCTCCACGAAAAGCAGCTTTCCATCACCGAATTACAGGCAGAGGTGCAGAAAAGCGAGAAAATCGTCCACTCGGAAGTGGAGGAACTTGTGGAACAGGGCCTGATTACTCCTCACGGCAATGGACGTGGAAGAACCTACATGATCAGTGCTGAAATGTATGCCAAGGCAGGAAACAAGGCCGCATTTGTCCGCCAGGCAGGCTTCTCGAAGATCCAGCAGGAGCAGATGATTCTCAGTTTTATCGATGCCCATGAAAGCATCAAACGAGGAGATGTCATGGAATTGTGTCATCTTTCGCCAGACCAATCCACACGTCTGCTAACCGCAATGAGGAACAAGAACCTCATCCAGCAACAAGGAACTGGTAAATCAGCCTACTACATCAGGAAATGAACACCTAGCCGTTTTCAAGCGAATACACGCGATTTACACGCGGAGCGTGAAACAACCAAGGCCCGCGTGTAAATCGCGTGAAAACCTCTTGAAAGCTGATTTTATTGAGTTCAACGAGTATTCGATGAGCTTGTGTTGAGTTCTTGTCGAGTTTGACCGACCTCTGGCCGAGTAACTGCAATGTTCAGGAGTATGGTTAGGGCATGGACCGCATGTGCAGGGAATTGGAGGCCATCGGTCTTCCCGTCCCCCTGTTCAACAACAATACTTTTATCTTGAAGACGACGGTCATGAGCGCGACATGGCAAAAACGTCCGATTCAAACGGGGAAACCTGCCGATTCAGCCGAAAACCTGCCGATTCGGACGGCAAAACCTGCCGATTCGGGACGAAAGTTGCCGATTCGGACAGCGAAAGTTGCCGATTCGGACAGCGAAAGTTGCCGATTCAAACAGCGATTGTGTCCGATTCAGGGCGAAAGTTGCCGATTCAAACAGCGATTGTGTCCGATTCAGGGCGAAAGTTGCCGATTCAAACAGCGATTGTGTCCGATTCAGACGGCCAAAGTGGCCGATTGGAGGTGGGAAAGTGTCCGATTCAGGGCGAAAGTTGCCGATTCGGACGGCGAAAGTTGCCGATTCGGAGAAACTCGAAACTCTCGCCCGCTCAAACGAGCTGCATAAGATTTCCGAGACGGCATATTCCCAGGGATATAGGGAGAAGGGTTACAAGTGGGCGACAATTCAATACCTTAAGGAGATTTACGACCAATTGGAGCCAAACCAGGTGTTCGGTTCTGCCTATCTCGTGAAGATACTGGAATGCCCGGAACGGACGGCGCGTGGTTTATTGGCAAAACTTCGCGAGATGGATGTCGTCGTTGCAGTTACAGGCAAGGGCAAGGGAATGTACCGCCTCAAGAACGTTGGCGAGTGAATGGGTTAATATTGCCTGCCCAAAACAGGATGGATTGCCCTTCTGAGAGCTGGATAACCTGTCCTCAGCCACACTATAGCCATAGTCGGCAAATCATATCTGGCGGTTAAGGGATGGCAAACTCGGTCTGTCGGCGGATGACTTCGGCGCAGTTTTCCAAAAACCAGATGGAGTTCTCGACCTGATGAACCGCCCAGCCTGGCGAGGCAACATGGCACCCTGTCTTGACGCCGAGTTGCCAGACGGTCTCGTAGATGAGGAGGATGTCGTGCGGAATGGCGCAGATGGCGTTCATCGTCGAGGGCCAGTCGATAATTCCCTGTCCGGGGAACCAGTGCATCTCGTCCACGCCGTCGTAGTCATTGATGTGGAACGTGCGGATGCGTGGTGCCAATCTGGCGATTATGTCGGGGAGTTCTCGCCAGCGCTCCATGACATGATTCACGTCGAGACAGATTCCGACTAGCAAGGAATCAAAAGGTTCCACAAGGTATTCCAGTTCCTCGGGACAGTTTCCCAGGCAGGTGCGTGGCAGATACTCGACATTCAACGAGAAACGGTACTCCTGCGCCAACGGCAGCAGCGCCTCGACGCTGCGGCGGAACTGGTCCAGCCTCGTCTGGCGTTCTTCCGGTGGAATGGGTTCCATGCTGGCGTGAATGGTCATCTGAGGCCCCAGCAGGTCGGGGTTCTCGCGAATCAGCCGGGAGAACAGTGCAACGGTGGAAGACCGCATGGCCTCATCTGGAGACGATGGATCCAGCCAGCCCCGCTGGGTGATAAACGGCAGATGGATACTCGCCGGGCGCAACGCACCAGAGCGAACAAGCCGACGCACACTCTCCAGCGACTTGCGCTGGTCGTCGTCCTCCAGCAGGGCATCGCGGAATTGAAGCTCAGCCTGCTCCAGACGGCTGTTTTGCAAAGCCTCGGCTGCCTCGTCGGTTATGGTTCGGCCAAGGCACGAAAGGGAAATCGCGTAGGTATGCATGGAATGAAACAAGCAGGGGGGATTAAAACGTTCCTGCGGCTATTCGCATATAGGTGCCGGACCGACGCTTCCTCTTTGATAAAAAGTCGATTTGAGTTCAAAGTGATTTTCCAGGGAGGACCAGTCATCCTGACGGATATGCTCCAATAGAGAGGACACGATTTGTGGTATGGCACTAAACTCACCGAGTTCTATGCTTGACAGCCGTGGGAACATATACTCGCACAGTCGTTGATTGTTCGAACCGATGACGCTGATATCCCTTGGAACCTCAATGCCCAGGTCACCCAAACCACGAATAAGACCGCAAGCAAAATAGTCGTTTGGACATTGGACTGCTGTTACGCCTGGGCGCTCCGTTATTAGTCTTGAAGCCATCTGAAAGCCCTCCTCCAGGCCTGTCTGCCCCTGTTCATCGCTGAAAAGCTCGGGTTGCCAATCCGCCGGGCCATATTTCTGAACAAATGCCCGTATCATCTGATTTTGGGGACTGGAAACCTGATGTTTGCCTAGGATGTGCACTACTCGCTGATGCCCGAATTTATGCAAGGTTTTCAAGACCTCCTGAAGGCCATCACACTGTCCAGCATCAAAGGAGATTAGTCCCGGCTGTCGCTCAATGTCAGCCGGAGTGCCAATGATGACCACCGGGCAATGAAGACTTTGATAAAATTTGACGTATGGTTGAATCTGTTTGAAGGTGAAAAGGTAAGTGACTAGGCCATCATAACCGTTGTCCAGCACCTGCGAAAATACCGTCTGGGCATTGTCTGAAGTCAATTGAGGATACAGAGTCACATTGTATTTTTCCTGCTTCAGTTGAGATTGAAGGCCATTGAGCAGCATATCTCCTGTATGCATAAAAGGCCCCGTGGGCATAATTAGCGCTATTTGCCGGGATACACCCGTTCGAAGCGAGGCTGCCAGGCTATTGTGGCGATAACCCAATTTTTGAGCGATTTCCTGAACCCGACGGCGCGTCTCTGTTTTCACGCACGAAGAATTACGCAGGACGCGGCTGACCGTGGTATGACTTAGCCCTGCTTCTTTTGCAATGTCGTAAATGGTGACGAGTCTCTTCATCAGGTTATTAGGTGAAATATTGGCAACATTCAATTAATATATCGTTTCATTTTTGTTTTATATTGTTCGGTTATGAAATCGGACGACTCCAAAGCCACCACATGGAATGGTATCAGGGGATGCGGGCAAGCCATTCGGACCGAAGGTTTCGCAAGGACAGAGGATAGGTTGGGACGAGAGGTTAAGGAGCCAGGTGGCGGCAGCTTCAGTCGGGTGTGTAAGTGGTTCGGCGAAACGCACCGCGTCACTGACGATGATGATGCGTTCATGGCCGTTGTCTGTGCGAGCCCAGGCGCAGGTGGTGTCGGCGAAACCGAACTCCCAATGTCCGAGATTCAGCACTGCGCGATGCGCATTGTAGAAGTTCATCCAATGGCGGATGAGAGCGGCAGTGGCGGGCGGGAGTTTGGTCAGGTCCATTGAGATCATTGGTACCGCAACGAGCATCGCGATAAGGTGTCGGGCGATGTTTTCCGGCATTTCGTCCTCCGTCCAATAGGCCGGGTCGGCGTGGATGGGGATACGGTCGCCCAGGCACAGCCGGATTTGCACCGCCCGCTCGAAATTGAGGATGTAATCGAAGGGTGCATCCATCACGCGGAATTGGGTGGCATAGGGGAGCATCGCCGGGGTGTCGTAGTTCTGGCGGAACTCGATAAGTCCATCGGGGATAGTCTGGCGGATAGCGGTGCTGATAGACTTGGCAAGACGCAGCGAGGTGCGCCCATTGGGATGTTTGAGGCTGTTTGGCACGACATCGATGAAGTCCACTTTCAGACCATCAAGTCCATTTTCTGCAACTAGTGTGCCCATCCGTTCGGCAATTTCTTGTCCAATCTCCTCGTGAGTGGTGTCAAATTTGCGGCAATTGCATTCCAGCGGGAGATCGGTGAGCGCCTCTGGGTGATTGGCATAGCGTCTGGAGCGTGCTCCCCAGAGCATTGCGGTGGTCCAGACCAGGTATTTCATGCCGAGGGCCTGGATGCGCTTCACATGAGCCGGCATGTCCGGGAATTTCTCTAGAGCGACATTCCAGTCTCCAATGTCCTGGTACCAAGTGGATAGCGTCTCAGGGGAGAGACGCTTGTATTCAGGATAGCACCATCCATCATCCACGATGAGGGTGGTGAAACCGAGGTCGCGGGCCAGTGGCGCGACCTGCTCAACCCATTTGGCATCCACGGCACCGTGAACAGCGTACCAAGTACAGAAGACCGGATTCCAGGCGGCATCGGGGAAGCGTGGAAGCGGGTTGGGAAGCAGTTCGGAACGGGCGTCCGCCAAAGTGTCCATCCATGAGATATCTCGCTGGTCAAGCAGCAGATGGATGTTCTCGGTCTCCGGACAACAGGCGATTTCAAGGGTGATGTCATAGGTACATGCGGTCTGGTTAACCTCGGCGAGGATACGGGTATCATCCACCAGATCATCCGTTCCGAAGGTGAAGCGGTTCATGCCGATACGGTTGAAGAATGCGACCAGGGGGAATTTGCTTTGCGCGCCGCAAAGAACCTCGAAAGTCCAGGAGAGACGATTGCAGACGCCCTCGGTATTCGGTGTCCAGTATTGCTGAATGTCACGAAGCGGCACGGAGAATCTGACCGTGCACAGGCCTGACGCGTGAGCCGGAATGGGCAGAGCGAGTCTCTCGCGTTTACCGAATGCTTCCAGGCTGGCACGCTCGATGTCGTTGAAGAAGATTTGGATTTTCATCATGGTTTGAGGATAATAGTCACAGCGGACTTGTTGCTCCTTCTTCGGTAATGTGATTAAGACCATGATTATCCTCGAGTGAGGAGCGTGTCCTTTTCGTATTGGCGGATGGGAGCGAGAACCTCGGCGTCCTGCGGGAGGTTGTTCTGTGCGCAGTATTGCGCCCAGACGGTTCCCCACGGCAGGGTCTTGAAGGCCTCGCGACGCGCCATGCGTGCGGTGAAGTCGCCCTGCGTCTCGTCCTGCGCGAGGCCCTGTGGCTCCAGCAGAGCGATGAGCAATGCCTTCTGCCAGGCGCGGGCGCCGACGACCCAGGCGGCAATGCGGTTGATGGAGGCGTCGAAGTAGTCCAGCGTGAAGAAGATGTTCTTCCCGTTGTAGTTGCGGACGGACTCGCGGGCGAGGTCCAGCAGATTGTCGTCCAGGAGCGTCACGTGGTCGGAATCCCACCGCACGCCACGGGAGATGTGGAGGAGGATTCGGCCGCCCTGGCTGCAGATGGCGGGGAGCTTGTCGGCGATCGACTCGGTGGGATGGAAGTGTCCGGTGTCGAGGCAGATGAGCTTATTGTGCTTGGCGGCGTAGGTCAGGTAGAAGTCGTGGGAGCCGGTGGTGTAGGACTCCACGCCGATGCCGAAGAGTTTGGACTCCACGGCGTCGAGGATGTATTGCTCGGAGAGCTGCTCGGCGAAGGTCGCGTCGAGAGACTCCAGAAGGCGTTCGCGCGGGGCGCGGCGGTCGGCGGGGATGTCCTTGAAGCCGTCGGGCACCCAGACGTTGTTGACGGAGGGCGTGCCCAGGCGTTCGCCGAAGGCGGCGGCGATGCGCCGGCAGGCCTTGCCGTGGTCGATCCAGAATTTGCGGATGGCGGCGTCGGGGTGGGAGAGGGAGAGTCCCATGTCCAGCTTGGGATGGGAGTAGTAGACCGGCGCGATGTCGAGGCCGAGCTTGCGGTCGGCTGCCCAGTCCAGCCAGTTGACGAAGTTCTCGATAGTAAAGGTGTCGCGGTCCTGGCCGGGCTTGAGGTTGTCCACCTCGTGGGCCTGGAGGCAGACGCGCAACTTTTTGCCGGGCAGGAGCTTCAGTGCCTGGTCGAGATCGGCGCGCAGTTCGTCGGCGGTGCGGGCACGGCCAGGGTAGTTTCCAGTGACCTGACAGCCGCCCGTGAGGGCGTGGCCAGTGCTTTCGAATCCGACGACGTCATCGCCCTGCCATGCGTGCAGGCTCAAGGGGATTTCGGCGAGTTTGGCAAGCACGGCCTCGGTGTCCACGCCATATTGGGCATATACTTCTTGGGCAAGCGGGTAGAGTTTTTCCAAAACGGTCATGAAGTCTCCTGGTTGTGGTAAGGCAATGACTATGTGTAAGGGATTGTTAGAAAGTGGTTGGCGACATCTTGTTCTATTATGCGAAATCGTTAATTCTCCTTTGAAAATATCAAAGATTCATGGTTAGGAGTATCTTCCAAATGATACGAGGCTGAAGCCAGCATTTTCCTATAGTCCATCGTATCGGAGCGGAAGGGCATTGCCGCGAAACCCTCGCGGTTGCAGAGATTGACTTTGCAGAAAGAGATGAAAGCGTAGCGCACACGCTGTGGTTCGGGGATTTCCGGCGAACTGACCACGACGGTGTTGCCCTCGATGACCGCCTTCGCCCAGACGAGCCTGCCGTTGCGGTCGCCAATCATGAAGCCCTTGGGCGCCTCGCCATCTGTGGTAGTCAGGCCAGAGCCGGTGTGCTTGAAGAAGACGCGGATCTTGTCTAGTTCCAGGCGGATACCGGCGAAAGTTGGTCCATCAGCGACGATGGAGCTGTTTTCGAGGAGTTGCTCTGCTTTCTTTGCAAGACGATATCCTATGGTCTGCTTGTCTCGCGGATGAATGTCGGAGTGGTCCCCGCAGTCGAAAGCGACAATGGCACCCACGTTCCGATACTCTTCAACCATCCTGGCTTGGATTTCGCGGGTCACGGCATAGGGCGGATATTCGGGTATGGGACGGTCGGCAAAGTAAGTTTCAGGCAGTCGGTGGTATGGACGGTGTTCCTCGAAGGCGGCCAACTGGACAATCAGAAATGGCATTTCTGGGTCATTCCACTTCTCACGCCAGTCCTCGATGAGCATCTTGTGCAGCTGATAGTAGGAGAGTTCACCTGCGTTGTTGCACCCTTGATACCAAATCACGCCGCGAAGCGGATAGCGCACCAATGGAGCGACATTTGCGTTATAGAGCGTGTTCGGCGCATTCGGACCGTTTTCCGCCCGAATTGCGCTGAGAGGAAGCTGTATGGCCGGGCGCGGGGGGAAATCGGAGGGCAATTGCTTCAGAACAGTACTACGAACTATGGGATAGACCGTATGCGGCCTCTGTCCAATGACCTCTATTTCCACGGTGGTGAAGGCACATGTCCCGGAGTTGAAGTGATTGTCATGTATGACAGTCACGACATTCTGTCCTGCATGCGTAGCCGCCGCAGGGACTTGGTATTTTCGGATGGTCCACCAGTATTCTGGGGTTTCCAGACTGGTATGGCCTATTTGTTGCCCATTGAAATAGGTGGTGTCAACATCATCAAGACGTCCCAATGTGATAGTGATGTCTCTGCCTGCCAGTTCGTCTGGCAGTTCAAAAGTCAACCGATGTGCATAGCGTCCCGGTCGTGGGACTTTTGGCCGGCCATCCGGACAGGTTGGCCATTGGGAGTCGTCAAAATATAAATCGCTGATTTCCCTAGGATAGTTGCAGAACTCCTCGAATTCCCGAAGCCAATTTTGAAGGTCGGCATATTCTTGAATGTATTTCCTCCATGTGGCATGATACTCTTGACATTCCCTGGAACTCGGTTTTGGACTTCGAAAGGGTGCCCAGCCGGAGCTTTCCATCTTTTCTGCGGAAATCCACGCGGCGATGTCGGTTCCGCCCCAGTAGGCGGCGATCAAACCGATGGGGACGTTTTGGTCAGCCTGGAGTTGGCGTCCAAAAAAGTATCCGCAGGCGGAGAAGTTTCGCACGGTTTCCGGTGTACAGGGTCGCCATCCTGCCCCTGGATTCAGGTCATGTTTGGGTTCCTTCGGTGCGATGTCACGAATCGCGATAGTGTCGAAGAAACGGATTAGCGGATGGTCAGCGGCGGCGACTTCGGCCTCCGCATTGGCGGTGAACCAGAAAGGCTGTTCGCTCCAGACTGGCATTTCCATGTTGGACTGGCCAGAGCAAAGCCAAACCTCGCCGACCAACACATCCTCCAAGACAATCTCCCTGTTCAATTCCAAACACTTCGCCGAGACCGAACGGGACTCGTTACAGGCCGGCATCGCTGGAAAGGAAACTCGCCATTCGCCAGTGGAATCCGCCGTGGTTGTGCATGCGACATCTGCAAAAGCGACTGTGACGTGGTGCCCGGAAGGTGCGTAGCCAGAGAAGGAGACAGGCTTCTCCCGCTGTACCACCATGTGGGAGGTGAAGACACGATGGAATGAAAAAGCAACTATATTTATATTCTTCGACATGAACGAAAAAACAATGCTAATGGGCCATGCGTCTGGAGACCATGTGTAGCAGAATCTGGCTCACGCGGACGGCTGACAGAACTGAACTATATGGGATACGGTACATAAGCTCTGCGCATAAAACCTGGAGTCACTGCGTCTGTCAAAAGTCCATGGTTGTGTCAAGGCGTTCTATGGCCGAGGCTGGCAGGTAACAGCATGCCATTGTGGAACTCATAGACAATGGCCTTGGCACCCCAGGAACCACGAGTTCCGGTGTACTGCACGATGAGACAGAGTTTTCGATTGCCGGAAAGTTCTACAGGAACCATTGCCAGTCCGACATCAACCCGATGCGGGAAGCGACCTGCCGGTTTGAGGTCTGAAGGGGCAAGAAGGATGCTATTCCTGCCCTCCTGCGCATAAAAGCCAGCGAGAAGTTTTCCATCAACGGCATTCAGGGTCTGGGCGCCATACTGCGTCGGAACGCCGATGTCAACAGTGATTTTCCTCTCGAACCTGAGTCCCTCGTCATAAACGCTGATGGTGTTCAGGGGGTGCGGTGCTTCGCCGAAGTCATCGCCCGCGATGTAGAATTTTCCATCGAGGAACGCGATGCCGTCGGGACGAGGCGTGTCTGAAAGCGCGACTTTGCTCAGGAACTTCAAGTCGCGGTCGTAAACATAGACCCATCCGGTGCTGCCCTCATTCTTTATCATCTCCCTGTCGTAGTAAATGACGGACACATAGACCTTGCCGTCATGGACGCAGAGGTCGCCGGAATGACGCGGGACGGGAATTCTTGCCAATGTCCTGCCCTGGTAGTCCGTCTTGACGATGGTGTCGTAGAAAGACCAATAGATGCCTGTGACATCTGCGGCGATTCCCTGAAGGTGCCCGGAAAAACCGTTTGCCTCGCACTCAATCTCCTCCGCCGCCATGTCGGGGGCAACCTCCTTCAGCAGCACGAGCCCAATATAGATGCAATTATCTCCAGGCTGGCCAGGGCGATACATCGGACCGGTGAACTTGATAGACGCCCACACCTCGAATGTGCGATCGGTGATTTCGGGATATGCAAAGGGGACTTGCACAGACCATGCCCTGGTAAAGAACAGATCGCAACGTTTGGAGAACTTGACTCTGCCAAGACAATACCATCCGTATCCGGGTTCCTCTGGCATAGGCTCGAAGAACGTGACGGGTTCGGTTTTCGCGGTGGTCCGGTCGAAGTATCCCATTTCCAGCGGAAGCTCGTAATCGGCTTTCCGCTTCTCGCCATCCACCCTGACGGCTTTCCCGCTACAACTCTCCGGGTCGTCGACCAATTTCACGGGAGTGCCCTCGGCAAGCACATACTTGTCCGGCATGAAATAATAGAACCTGCTGTCCTTGAATTGTTCGGGCACCTTGAGGGAGGGGCCTTTTGCCTTGAACTCCGAAAGATAGGTGTCGATTTGACTGAGATATGCCGTTGCGTCCGGGTATCTCCGAACCCATTCTCGCCAGTCGTTCTCAAGATGGCCTATTGCTTTCTCAAGATTAATCCCAGTCTTTGACTTATTCGCAGTGAAACCGTATGAACTTAATCCATTGGCACGCCTGAGCGCCAGAAGGTCGATACCCAGGCGCGCCCGCCTGGCACGTGAAAGCAACAGCTCGTCATCGGCCACAGCCGCCTCCGCGCGGTCCATCAGAATATCCAGTTCGTGCATGGCGTCATCGGTCAGCCAGTCAAAGACCGAGTAATGCACGGGAGTCCCAAATGGAACCGTGCCATTGTTCTCGTGGCAGGCCTGGTCGATGATTCGTCTGTATTCCTTTACAAACGGCCCGGCGGCCCCATAATATCGGCTCATGAAGATATCCTGAAGCTTCAACACGTCAGCGTCGGGATCTTCCAGCAGCTTGCATTCCAGGAAATATTTGTATTCGTGCATGTCGGCTCGGTACTCGAACTCATGCTCCCAGAAGATTCCCGTGACATTGTTGTCGCGGTAGAATTTGTGCCGGTCGCCATAGTAGAACTCGCTGGGGAAGGGAAAAGTCGAGGCCTCATGCCAGTATGCCACGGCATAAGCCCAGATGGACAGATTGTCGGCGTGTTTTCCCCATTCCTCAACGATGGATTTGAACCTGGCATTCTTCGGATGGAGAATCGAAAGAGTCCGGTCGGAGATGGTGTCGCATAGCCGGATGACGATGTTCTTTGCGGCCTTGACGTCTTTCTTCGGTGGCTCGGTGTTGTAGATATAAGCCAGGGAACTGATGTAAATATCAGGGTATTTGGGTGTCACCAGTTGTGAGACTTTGTTGAGGAACTCGACGAGTTGAGCCGAATAGCCGTATTTCTCCGCGTATTCCGAGCATTGCGGACAAGTGCAGGCATGATGGTTGTCGTTCATCGACACGTCGTAATAGATCGGATAGGGAAGTCCTTCCTTGACCGCCTGGACGCGATCCTGTTCAACGAACTCGCACAGCTTCCGCGCAAAAATTTCCGGCAGGTCGGGATGGGACAGGCAGAGCTGCCCGGCGCCTCCGGGCTTCCGCTTGCCATTTGTCATGGCGAAATAATCGGGATGCTCCGCGAAGAATTCCTCCTCTGGGATGTACAGCTGATGGGTGTGAGTCCATTCCGGCCTTCCGTAATTCACGCTTCCTCCCACGTCTATCGTGCATTTCACGTGTGCCCCGTTGGCGTTCAGCCGATTCCGGATGGCGGTGATTTCCAGTGCCTTGTCCCAATCGCGATAAACATTTCGATAGGCAAAGGCGGGTTTGCCGGAAAGGTCAAGCGCGGGAAGATCCAGCGGCGACGGCGACGGTACGTACTCCTCGTAGTCCGACCACCAGTGGATGTCACAGCAGTCTTCCAGGAAGTGGTAGGTGGCGTATAGAGCGCCGCGGCTGCCGCCGCCATTGATGACAACCTCGTTCCCGAACGATTTGATTACCCACATTTCGTCAGGCAGTGTGGGCGAAGCCAAGCCGTACTCTACTGCCAAATCCGTGTCCCCCACATGGAAGGTAATGCCATTCCGTCCGTCGATGGTCAGGTCGCCCTGAATTCTCCGCTTAAGGTATTCGGTCAAATCCCGCAAGGCTGTCTCCTCGTACGGCTTGGGAGTGGCGGGTCCCACAATTTTGTATGTCTGTGCAAGGAGCGAGACGGCGCAGAGAAGAAAAACAAAAAAAGTTTTGTTCATGAAACGATGCCTTTGGGAATGTCTAGGAATGGCAGAAGCACTGCGCGGCAGCTAGGCAGATGAGCAGCGTCGGGGTGTATTTCCCTCCGGAGGGAAGAATTTCTCGGGTAAACGGATTGACCTCTTGACCGAAGTCGCCGTCGCTTTCGACGAGGACACGTGTCCATTCGGCCAGCAGACGTCGTAGCTCGTCCTCTCGATTGTAATCCTTTAGCCAGAAGATTGCCCGCTCTGCGGTATTGGACTGACAATTCGCACCCCAGCAATTCTGCGGGCAGGATTTCACGAATGCAGGGTCCGCCGCCGAGATGGCGGGGAAAGGGAAAGTGGTGTCGAACTCATCGGGATTTTCGAAATACCGCTTGTAGATACGGTCGAACTCCTCCTGGTCGAGCACATGATTCAGGAAGAGTCGGGTGATGTGCTCGGTGCGGTATTTGCGTAGTCCCTGCGGTGCGCGGTCATAGTAGAAGTCGGTCTCCTCGTCGTAGAGCAACTCCTTCAGACGCCTTCGAAGCGCATTGGCCTCCGACTGCCAACGAAGCGCTTCAGCATGGTGCCCTAGACGCTCCGCCAGTTCCGCCAGGGCCATCCTGTCGCCATAGCGAGTCGCGGAGAGGTCAGCGGCGATGATAGGCATACAGGTCAAATCTGGCATGTTCGCTGCGTCATTGCCAGGACAGGAGTGCGGAAGGCCTCCGTCAAGTACGCGAGGGCTGTTGTCGTGCCCCGTGTCAAATTCGCAATACATCTCCACAAGTCCGCTTCCCGATCGGTTGCGGTGCATACGGAGCCATTCGTCATATCGGCATCCTGCCTCGTAGATGCGCTGGAAATCTTCCAATGGACGGTGCGCAAGGTCGGCGATGGCTACGGCACAGCGCACGAACGGAAAGACATTCTGCAATTGCCAATATACTGCATCGGCTTTGAAATATGGATGATGTGTGCCTCCGCGAGGAATGCAGAAAGGCAACAGGCCGTCTGCTCGCTGTCGCTGGAGGAATACCTCCACGGTCGCCCAGGCATTGTCACGGCCCTCCGGGACGAAGCGGGCCAGTAGGAGCGCGTCCTGGTTGTGTTCCAGCCACGTTCCGGCATAAGTCGCACCGACCAGAAGAATCGGCGTGGGGTTGAAGGCCACGCGATGGAGATTCTCGGCAAGGAGGATTTGTCGTGAACGCTTCGCCAGTTCCGCCAGTTTGGCCAGCTCGTCTTTGGACAATGTTGCTTCTCGCATAATTTTGCAAAGAAGGACGCTACGTCTCAATCTTATGCGACGCAGCGTCCTAGCTGAGGTCAGCCCTCTTGTGCGGTTCAGTCGTTGGCGTTGAAGATGATGTTCTTGCCGTTGTTCATGGCGTCCTGCCATTCCGTGAAGGTCAGCGTGGCGGCATGTCCATCCACGGCCGCGTAGTTCCAGGCCTTGGGATGTGTCTTTTCCGGCTCGAATCCGCTGTAAGTCACCGAAGCACGCGAGTCGAGGATGCCGTCGTTGTTGAAGTCGGTTGTGAGTTTGTTGGCGGTTCCCACGGTGGCCGTCTGTTTCGGATTGTACAAAAGCCAGAGTCCCGTCGGGATGGCAGCGAAGCGGTCGTTGCTGTCACCGATCATGGCGACGGTGGGGGTCAGCGATGAGATTTTCCGGACGAAACTTGCGGCGCCCCCGTTGTAATACCCGAAGGGAATGCCGGTCAGGGCTTTGGTCTCCGAGCAATTGACACCGTAGGTGAAACCGGCAGTGTCCGATGAAGGGCAGGCCAGGCTGTTGAGCAGACCGTCAGCCTTCTTTTGGCCGATGCTGTCTTTTGCCTGGTCAGCAGTGAGGTTCGCATAGTCGTGGATGACGATATACCAAATCATTGGATCGCTGGTGTTGGAACAATTGCCGGCAGGCAGGCAGTCATTGTTGTCAGTGGCGTAGAGATTGAACCACAGGCCGTATTGCTTGAGATTGCTAATGCACTTGATGGACTGGGCCTTCGCGCGGGCTTTGCTCAGCGCGGGCAGCAGCATGCCCGCCAGGATGGCGATGATCGCGATGACGACCAGTAATTCAATGAGAGTGAAGCTTTTTTTCATGTCTTGCTCCGAGTTTGGTTTGTGGATTGTTTAATGGATTATGGGGGAACTTGTGTATGATGTTTTTGGAGGAGGTGGCTGGATTGTGAGAAGCTTAGTCGTTGGGGTTGAAGATGATGTTATTGCCGTTGTTCATGGCATCCTGCCATTCCGTGAAGGAGAGCGTGGCGGCATGCCCGTCCGCTGCCGCGTAGTTCCAGGACTTGGAGTGCAGCATCTCGGGTTCGAATCCGTTGTAGATGACATCACTGCAGGAGTCTTTGATGCCGTCGTTGTTTTGGTCGTTCACAAGTTGATAGTTCGGGTCCTTGGGATTGCCCAGCGCCCAGCGGCCGGTTGAGCGAGTGCTGTCATTACTGTCTCCAATCAGGGCGACAGTGGGCGTCAACTTGGAGAGTTTCCGAACGAAGTTTTGATGGGGAGCCGCGGAATTGTACCAGCCGAAAGGAATGCCTGTCACTGTTTTGGTCTCCGAGCAATTGACGCCGTAGGTGAAGCCGGGGGTGCCCGATGCGGGGCAGGCCAGACTGTTGAGCAACCCTTCGGGGTTGTTCTGGCCAATGCTAATCTTTGCTTGGTTGGCAGTGAGGTTCGCATAGTCGTGGATGACGATATACCAGCGCGTTGCTTCATCTGGCCCCTGGGCGTTGCCAACGGGAAGTGTGTCATCGAAGTCAGCGGCGTAGAGATTGAACCACAGGCCGTATTGCTTGAGGTTGCTAATGCACTTGATGGACTGGGCCTTTGCACGGGCTTTACCCAGCGCAGGCAGCAGCATACCCGCCAAGATGGCGATGATCGCGATGACGACCAGCAATTCAATGAGGGTGAAGGTTTTTTTCATGTTTTGCTCCGAATTTGGTTTGTGGATTATTTAGAAAAAAGTTGATTAAGACTTTGTATTTATACTGGTAAACTACAGTAATAAATGGTCAATTTGGTCCCAAATGTTATCGATAACAAAAGGGGAAACAAAAATTTTTGTTATCGATAACAACTTTCTTTAAATTATAATTAAAAAAAAGATTTTTTCAAGTACTTTCAAAAAAAACGCGCAAAAAACTCTCATAATTCTTAATTAGCCGATCAAGACACTTGGCAAAAGTTGTCTTCAATATCGATAAGTTTGGTGTGTTCAATAGTTGTAGACGGAAAAATCCTCCTGCACAGCCAGCCGGCCATGCAGGGGGAGGTGTTATATCTATAAGTTATACGCGCATATGTACGCGCTGCATCCTACTACTTGGCGGTCAGGACGCAGGCTCTGTCCTCTGACTCGGCGCACTCCGGGGGCATGAAGTCTACGGTCATACCGCCCGACCGGGCGTAGTAGGGAGAGACGATGAGGTTGCGCCCGTTGTGGCGGATGACCTGGGCCTCGCGGAACTTGAAGAGCCGTTGCTCGTGGAGGTCGAAGCGGAGGTCGTCGAGCGCGGGGCAGCCGTGGAAGGGCCAGACCTCCCCGAAGACGGCGGCCTTGGCTTCCTCCGGGATGTCGTAGACCTGCTCGTCAGGCCCGTAGGCCATCTTGAGCGGCTTCAGCGGATACGGCAGGGGGTCTGACTCATCGACGATGATGCAGAGCATCTGCTTCTCCGGGCCGCTCATCTCGTCGGCCCGGACATGGGGTTCGCCCTCGGGACCGTCCTTCTGGACGGCTGAGGCGAAGACCTGGACTTCGACTTCCGGCTTGGTGTCGCGTTTCTTTCCGGCGGCGGTCCCGCCGGTGGCTTGGGTTGCGGTGGTCATGGCGTTGGTTCCTTTTCTTTGGGTTGTTCTGGTGGATTCCCGGAGGCGCGAAGCCGTCTCCGGGTAGCGAAGATATTTCCACGAAGAAATATCCCGGCCCCTGGCGGGAGCCGAAAACATTTCCATTTGGAAATATTCAAAGGACTGCGGGCTGTCCGCCGAGGCCGAAGAGCCGGGTGATGCGGCGGTGGCAGGCGTCGTGGCGCGACGGCGGGTACTTGTGGGCGATCTCGGTGAAGGCGTTCAGCAGGCTCCAGCGGGTGCGTGAGTTGAACTCCGCATGGCGGGGGTGGCGGTATTCGTTGAAGACCGGCAGGATGTCGCACGACGGGATCGCGCCGTATTCGGCGGCCTTGACGACGAGGCACCGGGCCTCGTCCTCGCTCTTCACAGGGCGGTCGCGCAGGTCCTCCAGCCGTTCCTCCAGCCCGACGAACCCCTCGCCCAGATAGCGCGAGGCGTCCTGCGCCATCTCGGAGAGGTCGATGCCGCTGGTGTGGCGTCGCTTCAGGACATGCTCTCCGCCGAAGCACAGGTTCGAGCATACGAGGACGGAGACGCCGCAGCAGATGCCGGCGGCGAAGGACTGGTCGTGAGAGTTGCGGATGCCTACGCAGTAGGTCCAGTCGGGATGCCCAGTGAGGCCGAGGGTGAGCACGCCGAACATCTTCTGCCCGTCTCTTGCGAGGCCGAAGCGCTCGGTGGCGATGGTGAAGCCCCGCGTCTGGATGGCGCTCTTCACGGCCTGGACCACGTCAAAGTGCGAGACGGGCCGCCAGGTGTCGGTGGGCGCGGGAGTGGGGACGAGCGCGAGGTCCGCGAGCTCCACGAACTTGTCGCCCTTGTTGGCAAGAATGGGTGAGGTGGTCATTGGATGGTTCTCCTTGGTGGGTGGGGTTGGACTGAAGGCCCCGCGGGCAACGGCGTCCGCGGGGCTGTTGGATGCGCTAGGCCGCCTCCATGCATTCGCCTGTCTGGAGTGGCCGGGCCGACACCGAGGTCACGCGGGCATGGTCGCAGTGCCATCCGGCGCAGGCCCCGGCGAACGGGCAGTCGGCGCAGCCGTAGGAGGTCTCGTTCGGCAGGAAGATTCCCGTCCGGATGGCCCTGTCGGCCACGGACACGAGTTTCTCCAGCCTGGCGAACGAGTCCGCGTCGCGCACGGTGCGCAGGTGCTGGACCTTCGGGGTCTTGGCCTTGGTCAGCACATCGTAGCGGAATGACGGCGTGACGCCGTGCTTCTCCCTGTAGCCGTAGGAATAGACGGTCGCCTGGAGCGCGCGGTGCGGCTGGCTGTCCGTCCAGGACCTAGCGGCGGTCTTGAAGTCCACGACCACGGGGCGCGGCCGGTCGCCGCCCTCGTCGAAGGGGGTGCCTTCCTCGACCACCATGTCCAGTTCGCCGACGAGCGGCAGGGACACGCCGGGGATCTCCACGCGGAAGGGCTCGGCGACGGACTTGATGTTGTAGTAGTCCACCCATTCCTTCGCGACGGCTTCGATCATCCGTCCGGCGAGGTCCAGCTGGTCGTCGTAGGTCTCCTCGCGCTTGAACACGAGGTTGTCGGAGGCCTCGCAGTTGGCCTTGAAGAACGCGGCGAACGAGTCCAGCAGTTCCCTGGCCGGAAGCAGCCTGCCCTTTCTGGCGGCCTGCGCCTGCACGGAGAGCGCCTGGTGCATCGCGGTGCCGAACGGCAGGGCGACGGCGGTGCGCTCGGCGGGCAGTTTCTCCACATACCTGTAGTAGTACTGGAGCTGGCAGACGTTGAGGTAGGTGTTCAGCGAGGTGTAGGAGTGGTGCGGTTCCTTGTCCGCGCCGCTGGATGCGGGTGTTTCGGTCCGGGGTGCTTCGATGGTCATGGCTGCATCCTCCTATGCGGCGGCGCCGCTCAACTGGTCGATGAGCTGGCTGGCCACTTTCGCGGGCAGCTGCTCGATGGCGCTGATGCGGTTCTGGCGCATGATCGCGTTCATGTCCCATCCGGCGCGGCTGGCCAGGGTCATCAGGTAGTTGATCTGCTTCGCCGACGCGTAGTGGCCGTTGCCGTTGCGCTGGCCGTTTGCCTTGGGCTGCGCTGCCGCGCCGGCCGGCTGCGTGACCACCGGCTGGTAGTTTTGCGGAGGGTTGGCCTGGACCGGCTGGACGGACTGCGGCTGGCCGCCCTGCAGTTCGGTCTCGACCGAGGCGCGGACGAATTCGAAGACGTTGTGGACGCGCTCGTTGAGCTGTTCGGGCGTGAGGCCGTCCGGCAGTTCCGCCTCGATGGAGCAGTGGTAGGACTGGCTGGTGTATTCCCCGTCGGCGGGGACTTTCTTGGAGTAGGCTGCGTTGAGTTTCAGCATGGTTGCAATCTCCTGTGCGGGTTGGTTGGGTTAGAGTTTCTCGAAGTCGATGAGAGTCTCGCCGGAAGGCGCGCGCACCGCGACGCGGGTCTCCTGGCACTCACCGGGTTCGTCGAAGTCGCCCGTCTCGTAGCGGGTGCGGACGAGTTCGAGCGCCTTATGCGGGGTGTCGGCCTTGACCTGCGTGGCGTGGACGACGACCTCCTCGATGGTGATGTCGTAGTCGTTCATGTGGGTTGGAGTGGCTGGAAACAAGGAAGCCCCGTCCGGCCATGTGGGCAGACGGGGCTTCGCGGGTTGGGTTGTCGCGGGTTGTGGCTAGACCGCCATGCGGATGCGGTCCAGCTTGCGCACGGCGTCCTGGTAGGTGCGCTCCTTCGCCCTCTGGGACACGGCGAGTTCGCGCAGCTTGCGCTGCGCCTCGGCGGTCTCGTTCTCCAATGCGGTCAGGTTGCCGCGGATTTCCGACAGGAGCGCGGTCAGGCGCTCCAGCGGGTCCTGCTGGGGAACCGGCGAGGTGAAGGGCGAACTGGCAGGGCGGGCGGCCGGTACTGGCGCGGTTGCGGTTGCTGTGGTCATGGGAGTTTCCTCTCTGGTTTCGGGTTGGGGTTGGACCGCCTTCGGCTCGGCGGCGGGGTTCGTCTGGCTGGACTGTTCCGGCCTTGGCGCGGATTGCTTGCCGGCGGTCTGCTCCGGGCGTCCGAGCGGCATGAAGACATACGCGCCCTGGCCGCCTGTCGCCACCAGCGGTGCCGGCGCGGTCCTGGAGAAGCGGATGCCGTCGTGCCCGAGCTGGAAGCCCAGCGTGAGGTACGCCAGATCAAGAAGGATGGAGCACTCGCAGTCGCATTCGCACCGGGCCAGCAGCGTCATGGCGGGGTTGTCCAGGCTCTCGGCCTTCACATGGCCGCCGGAGAACGTGAACCTGCAGTGCGTGGCCTTCTTCAGTTCCTTGCCCCATTCGCAGAGACCCGTCTGGGTGGCGGGCGGGAACTCGGCCCTGGCGTCCAGCAGGCTGTCTTCGGGGATGACGGACAGGACTTTCGGGTAGGGCTGCGCGATGGCGTTGTCCTCGAAGTCGAAGCCATCGCCGGAGAGCCGGAAGCGCGGGGAGCCGGAAGCGGGTTCCCAGAGCGCGAGGCTTTCCCAGCGGTAGGCCGCGAGCTTCGCGAGCAGCGGCGAGGCCGGAAGCGTGACGGGCTTTTCCAGCGGAAGCGGCAACGGCAGGTGGTAGAGCCGCCGTCCGTCGGTCGATGAAATGCCGTCGGGCGCGAGATGCACCCCGCAGAGGGCGGGGCGGCTCCTGTCGGTGGACGCGC
>JAFZWH010000103.1 GCA_017617415.1 Victivallales bacterium
CCGCATCCGGAAGATCGGGCGGACACACGGGATCGGGGTGCGTTGCGTAGATGGGCAGCCCGCGAAGCACACACTGGGTGGCTTCGTGAAGTTTCTGATAGGTCAGCTCCTTGTCGAAGGCGATCAGCAACGCCTGGGCGTGCTCAAAGGAATGCACGAAGCCCTGCCCCGCCATCCAACGACGAAATTTCTCCGTGCCCAGCAGATAGACTTCTGGACCGACGCCCAGGCTCCGCAGCATGTGGCACGCCGCCTCGCAACTGCTCATTACATTGCGCGGTTCCAGCGGAAAACCGATTCGGCGCAGTTTCTCGCAGTAGTCCGGCGGTGCGATGGAGCTGTTATTGGTGACGAAGCAGTACTCCAAGTCGCTGGCACGAAGTTTCTCAATCACCTCGATTGCACCTGGATAGGGCACGCCATCCAGATAAAGCGTGCCATCCAGGTCAAAGCAGAGCAATTTGGTCCTTGCCATCAGGGGTTCTCTTCGGGAATGACGGGAGTGATATGCCAGATTTGCTCAGCGTATTCACCGATGGTTCGGTCGCTGGAGAACTTACCGGAACGCGCGATGTTGAGGAGCGACATACGTGCCCATGCCGTCGGGGCGTGGTGAAGCTGGCTGATGCGATCCTGCGCAGAGATGTAGCTCTTGAGATCCGCCAGAAGCATATATTGGTCGCCAAAATCCAACAGCGCCTGGACGATGGGCTGGAAGAGGCCAGGTTCGAGCGGACAAAACAGATTGTCGCGAATGGCGGCGATGGCCTCCTGGATTTCGGGATCGGTGTGGTAGAGGTCCCAAGGCGAGTAGGCGGCGCGGCGTTCGGCGACTTCCTCGGCGGTCATTCCGAAGATGAAGATGTTCTCCGGTCCGACCTCCTGGCGCATCTCGACATTTGCGCCGTCCAGCGTCCCGATGGTCAGTGCGCCATTGAGCATCAGCTTCATGCAGCCAGTGCCGGAGGCCTCAGTTCCCGCCAGTGAAATCTGCTCGGAGACATCGGCTGCGGGGATGATGACTTGCGCCAGCGAGACCCGGTAGTCGGGAAGGAAGACCACCTTCAGGCGCCCTGCCACCTGCGGGTCGTCATTGACCTTGTGCGCCACGGCGTGAATAAGCCGGATGATCAGCTTCGCCATCGCATAGCCCGGCGCGGCCTTGGCGGCAAAGATGAAGGTACGCGATGGGAAATCCAAATCGGGATTCTTCTTCAGGCGGTCGTAGATAGTGATGATGTATAGCACCAGCATCAGCTGGCGTTTGTATTCATGGAGGCGCTTGACCTGCACGTCGAAGATGGAGTCCGGATCCACGGTCACTCCAATCGAACGTTCAATCTCCGCGGCAAGTCGCAGCTTGTTGGTGTGCTTGACACGCATGAGTTCCTCCAGGAACGAATCGTCATCCACAAATTCTTCCAATCTACGCAGTTGCGACAGGTCGGTAATCCACTCTTCGCCAATGCGGGAAGAAATCAGTCGCGCCAAGTCGCGGTTGGCCAAAAGCAGCCAGCGGCGTTGGGTGATGCCGTTGGTCATGTTCAGGAATTTCTCCGGCCACAGTTCGGCAAAATCCCGGAAGATGTCGTTCTTGAGGATGTCGGAGTGGATTTTCGCCACGCCATTGACATGGCTGGAGCCAATTATCGCCAGATTCGCCATACGCAGCCACTGCGAGCCACCCTCCTCCACCAGACTCATCCGGCGAAGTTTCTCCATGTCGCCCGGATAGCGCGCGCTGACCTCGTTCAGGAAACGACTGTTGATGTCGAAGATAATCTGCAAATGCCGTGGCAACAGCTTGCGGAACAGCGGAACGGACCACTTTTCCAGCGCCTCCGGCAGAATGGTATGATTGGTGTAGTTGGTGCAAGCCCGCGTAATCTCCCACGCCTCGCCCCATGCCATCCCATTTTCGTCCACCAGCACACGCATCAGTTCGGGGATGACGAGCGTGGGGTGGGTGTCGTTAAGTTGGATGGTGACCTTCTCGGGAAGATTCTGAAGCGTGCCGCCCTCCTTGAGATGGCGTCGCAGGATGTCATGCAGGCTACACGCCACGAAGAAGTACTGCTGGCGCAGACGCAGTTCCTTGCCCTGTGCGATATTGTCATTGGGATAGAGAGCGCGGGTAAGGTTCTCCGCCATGATGCGGCTCTCGACTGCTTCGACATAGGACCCCTGGTTGAAATCTTGGAAGTCGAAGTCATTGCAGGCCTGCGCCGACCAAAGGCGAAGGTTGTTGACGGTCTGACCGCCGTAGCCGACCACAGGAATGTCATAGGGCATGCCCAGCACACGCTCGGAGGGGAACCATCGCCACACGGGGCGTCCGTCCACGTCCAGCTGGCGGATTTCTCCGCCGAAACAGACCGTGTGAACACGATCGGGGCGCCGGAACTCCCATGGATAGCCGTCCTGCTTCCAAGTATCTGGCTCCTCGACCTGAGCGCCATTGACAATCTGCTGGCGGAAGATGCCGTAATCGTAGCGCAGTCCGTATCCGATGCAGGGAAGATGCATGGTTGCCAGCGAGTCCACGAAGCATGCGGCGAGGCGTCCCAGACCGCCGTTGCCGAGGCCGGGGTCGCGCTCGAGTTCCTGTAGGTCCTCCCATTCCAGACGGCTGCCCTTCAAGGCAATGGCGCACGCGTCATACATCTTGAGATTCATCGCGTTGTTGCCAAGAAGACGGCCAATCAGGAACTCTAAAGAGAGATAGTAAGCACGCCGCGACTGCTGCTTTGAGTAGGTGTCCTGCGTCTTCATCCACTGCGTGACCAGACGGTCGCGCAAGGTCGCCGAAAATGCCTGGTACCAGTCGTTGTCGGTCTCCTTGTATTCGCTGGTAGCCTGCGTGTGCGACAAATGCCAGTTCAGGCCGAGACGCAACGACTCCACGGAATGGCTGGTGGACAATGCCTCGGGGTCAAAGGAATTGGGTGTTTCGGAAGACATCAGGAAATGTGAAATGTGGAATGTGAAATGTGAAAGGAACCTGAGACCAGAGGCCAGGTCCCGGAGGTCCCAAAAGTCCCGGAGGTCCCGCAGGCTCCAAAACCCGAGACCTAAACTTTAATCTTCTCTAACCTTTCAGCAGATCCTCGGCGTCCGAGAAAATTTGTGCCAAGTGCTTGGCGGAGAGAGAACTTTCTGCGTAGATTTTCACGACGTTCTCGGTTCCGGAGGGACGCATGGCAAACCAGCCGTGCTCCGCAGTGACTTTGATTCCGCCGATGGATGCGCCATTGCCAGGTGCCTCGGTGAAAGCACCAGTTACCGCTTCTCCACCCAGTTCATTTATAGGCAATGATTTAGGCGTAAAAGATGCAATTCTTGCTTTCTGTTCGGGAGTGCCGGGTTGGTCATGGCGTTCGTACCAGGCGGGACCGAACTCGGCCACCAGGTCGTCGTGATGGAGCGCGGGATCGCGACCAGTTCGCGCAGTGATTTCACAGGCAAGGAGCGCGAGAATGATGCCGTCCTTGTCGGTCGTCCAGGTCGTTCCATCCTTGCGCAGGAAACTTGCTCCGGCGGACTCTTCTCCACCAAAGCCGAGCGAACCATCCAACAGTCCGGGGACAAACCACTTGAATCCCACAGGGACTTCGACGAGCTTACGTCCCAACCGTGCTGCCACGCGGTCAATCAAACTGGAGGAGACGACCGTCTTGCCGACGGCGAGCTTCTTCGACCACTTCTTGCGGTTCCGGTAGAGGTAGTCGATGGCAACGGCGAGGTAGTGGTTGGGGTTCATCAGCCCATGGGAGGGTGCCACGATGCCGTGGCGGTCGAAATCGGGATCGTTGCCAAAGGCGATGTCGTAGTCCGCCTTGAGCTTCACCAGCCCTGCCATCGCGTAGGGCGACGAACAGTCAATGCGGATTTTGCCATCATGGTCGATGGACATGAAGCGGAAATCGGGTTCGCAACGACCATGCATCAACGTGAGGTCCAGACCGTATTTCTGCGCGATTGGCACCCAGAAACCCAGTCCTGCTCCGCCGAGCGCGTCCGCGCCGATACGGATGCCGGAGGCGCGAATGACATCGAAGTCGATGATATTCTTAAGGTCATCGACATACGGCGTAAGATAATCATATTCGTGGATGCATCCAGAGGCGAGCGCTTGCGCGAGAGTAACGCGCTTGACACCCTGGAGTTTCTTCTCCAGGAGTCGGTTCGCTTCATCGGCAATCCATTTGGTAGCGGTGGTGTCCGCCGGTCCGCCGGTAGTGGGGTCATATTTGAATCCGCCGTCGGTCGGAGGATTATGGGAGGGCGTGATTACGATACCATCTGCCAAGTCCTTCTTACGTTTGGCGTTGTAACTCAGAATCGCATGTGAGACCACAGGTGTCGGGGTATAGGCGTTGTCCGCCGCCACAAAGACCTGCACGCCATTGGCTGCCAATACCTCCAAGGCCGTGGAATGCGCGGGTCCGGAAAGCGCATGCGTATCGCGCCCCAGGAAAAGCGGTCCGGTCACGCCGGCTTTTCTGCGATAGGTGCAGATGGCCTGGGTGATGGCCAAGATGTGATTCTCCTGGAAGGAGAGTTTCAGGGGAGTGCCGCGGTGACCGCTGGTTCCGAAAACCACGCGTTGCTCCGGCACCGCCGGATCCGGCTTGCCTGTGTAATAGCCCGACACCAACGCCGGAATGTCCAGATACATCGACTCTGGGACCGCCTTGCCTGCAAGTTCGTTCATGGAAAATGTGTTAAGTTGGTGGATATTTGGGAAGAAGACATAATATAATCTGCCCAATACCCCCCGCAAGCCACGACACCCAAACTTCACCCCGCACCATCGCACTATCGCACAGATGAGTGCTTTACTTTCCGAGCAGACGCTCGACGCGATTGGGATTCTGCGGGTCGCCGATAAGCGGTTCGGCACGGTCGAAGGTGGCCAGCATAGCCATCTCCTGAGCATTCAAGGAAAAGTCGAAGACCTGGATGTTCTCGCGAATACGTTCTGGATGAACAGATTTGGGAATGACTGCGACGCCGTTCTGAATCAGGAACCGCAACATAATCTGCCGCACCGATTTATTGTATTTTTGTCCTAGGTCGACAAGCACCGGGTCGTCAAAGTACTCTGGCGGACGCTTGCGCCCCATCGGCGCGTATGCCTGCATCGCCACGCCGAGTTTCTCGTGCCAGGGACATTCCGCCTGTCGTTGGCACCACAAATTGACCTCAATCTGGTTCAGGACTGGTGCCACGCGATGGAAATGCATCAAATCCACCAGGCGGTCCGGCGTGTAATTGGAGACACCCAATGCACGGATGACTCCCCGCTCATGAAACTCCTCCAGTACTCGCCATGCGGCGTAGGTGTCTCCGTATGGCCAGTGGAGCAACACCATGTCCAGGTAGTCTGTGCCGAGTTTCTTCAGTGACTCCCCAATTGCCCGTTGCGCAGCGGTTGTCTCGTAGGAATCGAACCAGAGTTTGGTGATGAGGAAAAGTTCATCGCGCGGTATGCCGCAGGCACGAATCGCCTCACCTACAGCGGCCTCGTTGCCATAAACCTGCGCGGTGTCGATAAGACGATAGCCGTTCTCCACAGCGGTTGCCACACTCCGTGTGCACTCCCCAGCGTCCGTAATCAAATAGGTGCCGAAACCCAAGATGGGCATCTGCATTCCATTTGCCAAAGTCAAGTATTCCATGGTGTTTCTATGTAAATTCTCAAGAAATCTCCTAAATACATCAATTGGATTATCCAATAATATAATTTCATCCAGAATCTCAAAAACTGAGATTGTCGAAAAACCGACTGGAAATCCCTCCTTCCTCCAATATGGTGTGGGTGGTACGGAAAACTCTCACCGAAATCACTGCTGGCGACAGCTGTGTCTTCACCCAATTGCATCTATGACCACCCCATGACCATCCGACTGCCCATCATCCTTCTCGTTCTGAGCGCCGTCACGCTATTCGGTCGTCCCCATCCCGAATACCTCCCGCCGGATTCGCGAGACTCCGCCGTCACGGCACTTCGCTCCGAGATTGCCCGCTTCATCGCACATTCTTCCCGCCCAGCCAACTAACGGAGAGCCTATGTCCCCCAACACCCTGCACCATCTGCTAACGCTTGGCATCTGCCTACTGGCACTCCTTCCTTGCTCAACATCCGCCAACTATGGCGACCTCGACCAACCGGAGTCCGCATTGCGCTCCACCTATCCCATCAGTTTTGAAACCGATCCCGATGCCGGAGTTTTCGCCCACACCGAGCCGGGCATCCTCCATCAGTGGGGACCTGCCAGCAAATACCACACCACCATCACCATCACTCGATATTATGGCAATCAACAGGAGCGCAACCAGCAGATGGCCATCAACTTGATGCCAAGGAAAGCCAAGCTCCTCATCCTCGCCGGCGACTGTGACGACCTGGCCAGTGGCTTGCCCTACGCACCAGAAATCGACCGTGTATACTTCAACGGACACGAGGTGGGAAAACTGACTGGGCAAGACAACCTGTGGATTCTCAATACCTTTGAAATTCCTTGCGAGGAAATCAACTTTCCCGAATCCCCCGGCAGCATCGGCATCAATGAACTGGAAATCATCATTGATTCCGCAAATTCTGAAAAACGCTGGTATCTCGATCTTTACAGCATGGCCATCCAAATCTATGCGCCACGACCCATCTTCCTGGTTCATGGTTGGACTCCCAATGGCACTGCCGCACTGGAATTCATGCACGAAATCATTCGAAGCAGCTGGGGAATCCCCTGCGAGATGGGTAGCGCTCCCATGGACAATTCTCCGCAAACCAACGGCGGACTTCTGGCTGACCAACTGGAAGGACATGCCAACAGCTACCATGTCAGCAAGTTCAATATCATCGCCCACAGCAAGGGCGGACTGGACAGTCGAGTACTCATCGACACTGCAGGGAATGCCTCAAAACATGTGAAAGAACTGCATCAAGTCGCCACACCCAATGCGGGCAGCTATCTTGCCAATATCCTGGCACACCCCAAGAATCTGCGGGAGAAGAGCTTGTCACTGGCTGCACAAGCCGCCGAACCCGCCTACCGCAAAATCACTCCGGGACTGCTCAGCCTCACACCGGAAAATTGCCAGGTGTTTAACCAAAAGTTTATAAACCCCGTCGCGCCCATTGCCACAATCACCGGACGAATCGGCAATGGTCACCAATACAGCAAGTTGGGATACTTTAGTTACGGACATGACTTCAAAAGCCCAGACTGGAGACGGCAAGGCGACGGCATTGTCTCCGTCATCAGCGCCCACGCTCTGAACACCCAAGTCTCCAATTCACCCTTGACCTCCGAGGACAGCCGTTTCGCGCACAACAATATCATTCTGGTCGGCTCAGGAAATGTCCTCGCCAGTTTTGCCCAATCCTTGCTTGAATTGCCTCCAAGCATTATCCCGAAGAATCCAGACCTGCGTTCGGCTTCCACCTCCACGACAGGTGGCGCTCGGATAATCCGCCCCCCGACCGCCACCGAGACTGCCATTGAGGCCCTCCAGAAGACCATGGAGGCAATGCCGTCACCTCCTGCCGAATTGCGAACCATCACCCCCTCCTTCCAGCCCGAACACACTTCCATCAAGGATGCAATCGTCGAGCCAGGCCAGATGGTTGACCTCCGCTTCGAACTGCTGGAGAATACCGAACACGCCGCCTTCCTCTGCACGCGTACCACCACCGACACGCGCGTCACCCTCGTCCAGCCAGACGGCACTGCGTTGAACTTCCCAGAAATACCTGTATTGGAAGAAGATGAGATTGCCAATCTCTTTGGAATCCGAATGTTGGAAAGAGCCAATCTGCCCAAAGGAGTTTACCGAGTCCGCGTAGAGAATCCCAGTCCGCTTGCAATCTGCGTCTCCGCCGCATGCCAATTCTCCGGTATCGCTCCAGAAGCCAGGCTTCGCTTGGACGATACGGGACAACGCCAAATCGTGGTATGGCTGGAACGTGGCGATGAGGTTATCCAGGCGGACAACCTTCCGTTACGATGCCACTACACGCCATGGACTCTCCCCAATGGGAGCAATACACCAGAGCCGCCGTCGCCCGAACCAACGCCAGTCGCCCTCACCTACGCCGGAAACGGACTTTATACCGCAGACTTTCCCGAACTCCCGGAAGGCGAATATGAGTTCCGAGCAGAATGGCTGGACCAGTTTGGCGAAGCGTCCGCCGAGACCAAAGTCCGATACGGCAACTATTTGGTAACGGGAAGTTTCCAGCCCCTTTCATCCCCTGCAACCAAGGTTCCGGGAAAGTATTCCGATTACTGTTTCAGCTACTTCTCCAACATGACAATGTGCAAAGCCATCCGGTTGCCTGTGGACGCCACAGTGTCGCGCCCCGGGGACTACGCCGTGTCTGCCATTTTATGTTCTCCGGACGGCACAGAAATTGTCCAGGGAGGATGCAATGTTACCGCCGCTGAAGCCGGCGACCTTCATTTCGACATAGAGTTCGACGGAAAAGCCATCCATGGTTCCAAGGCAGACGGGGGATATATGGTCAAACAACTCACCCTTGAATACCATGCGCCAGGTGGTTCCGCCAAATTCCTCGACACCATCCCAAGCCACCCAATCGGTGTTTTCCACTGGCGGGATTTCGCGGACACGCCATTCCGCTTGGCCGATGCAGACGACTGGCTTGAAACTGTCTGTCCAGACGGACGGGAGCACAGAGTTCTGCTACATATCCGCTTCTACGTAGAGGTTCCCACCAATCTGGAGAACAATTTCGATTTCACCGCCACCCTCCGTACCTCCGCTGGTCAGATTATTGGTAGCACTCAAGTCGCACCGGCCTTCCAGGGGCCGGAGGACCTCAGCAGCAGCCTTTGGCCAGTCGAAATGGTCTTCGACACAGGCGATCTTCTGGAGGCGGGGGCACCTGGGTCGTTTACGCTCTTCAACATCTGCGCCATCCGAAAAAGTCCAGTGGAATACTTCCAATTCGGAGAAGAAATTGAAACCCATCCTTATCAGCTGGACCAGTTCGCCATCCCGATGACCACTTTCAGCCTGCAGAATTCCTCCTGGCTTGCATTACAGACCGAACCAATTCATGACGCCGCAGAAACTTATAATGCCAGACTCGTCATCACCCGAAACGACGCCATAGCCCAAGACTGGGAATACCTCAAATGCGGAGAACCACTTGCCGGACCATTCGGCATCGCTTTGGAAGACGAAGAAAACACCTACGGAATACGAATCATCGGGGCGCAACCAGCCAAACTCGGCGACGGAGAATTCCAATATCTGGACTGTGATGCCGAGATCCGCCAACAACTCCGCAACCAAGGCAACCACGATGACTGTCTGGATGATGGAGAAACCATCATCTTGACCTTTCAGTTCACCTGCGATTTCGCGCCTGGCAATGAACCACTACCTTTTGCGGTGCTTGGACGAATTATGGCACCGCAAGGACGATATCTTCGCCGTAAATTTCTCGTGAATTACTTAAGTACTGACCTCGACCAAGATTTTCAGATTTCCGACGAAGAAGCCGCCGCCGCACGCCAAAAGTGGAAGGAAGGCAGCATCAGCCATCACATCCTGCTCCAGACGCTGGAGTTTCACCAAGCGCCCGGCTACCGTTTCAACCCATTGCTCAACGACTTCGAACCATTGGAAAACGATGCAGCGGAGTAGTCAGCCTGTATTCCATGCAAATGTCAGGGCACCAGGTAATACTTCACATCGTCGTGTTTTTCCTCGGTGTCCTCCTTTCCGTCTGGTCCGACGCTCCAGACCTCCACGCCTGCATGCTCCGTCACTTTTATTCCCCAGCCGTTCTTCCAATAGCTCTCGCCCGGCTCATCATCGTACCAGACAAACACCGGCCGTGATACTATTCCTTTAAAGTACTGCAGGTTTCCTTCGGCAAACGGCTCCGGCGGCATCTCCAGCGTCTCCGGATAATCGCCGGTGCGTCGTTTGGTCAACTCCGCTGCCAGCAGTCCTCTTGCCACGCGCCACCCCGCCAGCCGTCGCTGTAGTCTCTTTTCCGCCGAACGCAAAGACCGCGACCACTCCCACAATGCCCAGTTGAACGTAGGACAGCCCGCGACCTCCGGTGCTGCGCCATCTGCCATCAACTTGTCCTGCAATGCACCGAGATACCTAAGTTCCCCTGGTTCCGACAAATCGGCAAAACTCCCGCGCTCAAAGCGATGAATGAACTCCGCATTCTCTCCGGCGACCCGCCACCAGGCCGTTGGCAAAAACCACTTCAGGTCATCCACGCAGACGACATTGGTGCTTTCTCCGGGAAACACTCGCCCGCCATGGCCGAGCACGCGCAGAGCATCCAGCAGAAAGCACGCCTCGAAATAGAGCACCTCTTTTTCGCGGTCAGACCACATCTCCTCAGCAGCCGTCAGCTTCTCGGATTGTTCTTGGAGCCACTTCTCTGGAGCCACTCCGCTGGACGCCAGCATGGCGAGCGCCTCCAATTGCAACTCGGTCTTCAGGTGGCAAGCCACCAATTGCGCATTCAAAAGACCGTCATCCTCCAGCCAGACACAGATTTTCTCCATGCGCGAGTATGCCTCCAAAGCCGCAGCAGAATCGCGGTCATCGACTGCGAAGCGCAGAAGCCACATCTCCATGCGCGCCAACGACTGCAACCATCCAAGCTCCGAGATTTCCATCAACATCCCCGCAGAGTAATTGCGCTCCGCCGCAGGAATGTCTCCTGTCAACTGTTCATGCAGAGCCTGAGCAGAGGAATTCGCAAGCAGGGCACCTTTCCACTTCGCATGCAACTCATCGGGAAGCACCCCAAAAGGTCTGGACATCAATTGGTTGGCATTTCTGTCCATCGTATTGCTCAGCGTCTCCGCCATCTCTCGTAACCGCTCCTCCACGAGCCGCCAGAATTCCGGGTCACGCCGCCGCCCCTGATAGTAATGTTCTTCCGCCGCAGTCAATGTCATCTGCCGTTTGAAATGAACCGCCAGGCAATGCCGTGCCGACCGCATGCGGACTTGCGCGAACACCGCCAGAACCAGCGTGAGCACATAGACCAGCCCAACCAGCACCCATAGCGTTCGCGTGCTCCATCCTGCCAGCCGCCGAAGGGGAACCGCCGTTGCCCGCGCGATCGCCAGACCGGCGCACCAGTACCCGCCCAACACCGCCAAGACGCCAAGTCCCGCCAGCAGCCCCCAGACATGGCCGGTACACCATGAGATATCCGCCAACCAAAACTCAAAACCGCTCCCTGGCACTATTGTTATATCACCGCAGATCATCGCCAGCAGCAGGAGACCGCCACCCCACAGCACCAGCGACAGAACGGCCTGCCACAGGCGAACCCGCGGATGCATCGCCCAACACGCCGCCAAGAGCACTCCGCCCACCGCCGAAGCCCACTTCAGACTTTCGTTCATCCAGCTCAAGAAAATGCCCACGAGCGCTGACACCAGGCAGAGCGCCACCGCAGCCCAGACCAGATTGCGTGTCCGATTGGGATTGTGGCACACGCATCGGGCCCACCCCAGGAATAATATCAGCAAAGAATAGAATAGCAGTAACTTGACGACAATTTGGCAGAATGGGTCAAGCCAGCTGCCCACGATGGCTTCCAATGCACCTGTTGTCCCCATCGGCCACAGACATCCATAGTTCAGCAGCAGCCACGGCAGAACCACCAGCACGCCCAGGGCGAAAAACACACCCGTACCAGGCGCGTTCCAAAACAACAAGGCTTTAAACCGTCGTTTCGTCATTTCGTGGTGGTTAAATTCACCTCAGGTGACTTTCCGAAAACACCTCGCTTAAAGACACGCAGACGATTTTAGCTCAGAAGGTCCGCTGCTCTGCGCGAAGGCGCGCACCGCAGTAGCGTGCAATGGCCTGGTCGGGGTCGTTGGGGAACATCAGGCGCAAAGTGTTCTCCGACAAGGCGATCTCCAGCATGGAAGTCGAGGTCGGGTGGTTGACCCGGTCGTGGTTTTTCGTGTAGGCCAATGCCTGCCTCACGGAAATTCTCTGCACATCCTTGGGATAGAATGACTTCTTCGCAAATCTAAGGAATCCAAACCGACGGCAACACAAAACCTCGCCATCATACTTGAAGCTGAGTTCCTGTGCACCGAAGAGCATCCCCAGCACAACAAAAGGGACCACCACGCCAGGGATGCAAAAAATCGCGAAGAAAAACCAGCCGGTTGCCCCCTGGGAAGTGGTCAGGAGCGCATGGAGCTGTTTTGCGATGCCAATCCACCAGAAGACCAGCCAGACACACAGAAATACCGCGCCCACACGGCTTTGGCGCGGGGACGAAAGCACCTCGCCCCGCTCGTCCTGATAAACTTTCAATCCTGCAGGCGGCTCCGGTGGCAAAGCCAAATCCAGAGGCAGTTCCTCAGCGGCACCGATGTTTTTAGAATCTTCACTTTGCATAAGTGTAACCTAATTTTAAGGAAACGCCATATTTCGACGAGGGAGAGTTGCTTTCCTCAATATAATGCCAAAGACTACATTTTCCAGAGAAGTGCTACTGTCGCTTGGATTTCCGGCTTGAGGTGGAGGCACGGGAATGTGATTTGCCAGCGGCGACCTTTCCGTCCAGCTGGAAAAGCTGGTCACGCAGCATCGCGGCGCGCTCGAACTCCAGCGCAGCGGCGGCGGCCTGCATCTCCTCCTCCAGCTGGCGACGCGCTTCGACGACATCGTAACCACCCTCGCCGGACTCCTTGACAACCGAAGCGACCGTCTGCGCGGCAACCTCCTCCACATGCAGACTGGCCTGTACGGCTCGTCGAATGGTCTTGGGCGTAATGCCGTGCTTCTTGTTGTATGCCATCTGAAGTTCGCGCCGCTTTGCGGTGACGTCGATCATCTTCCGCATGGAGTCGGTAATCTTGTCCGCATAGAGGATCACCCTGCCCTGCTCATTTCGCGCGGCTCGGCCGGCAGTCTGGACGAGGCTGGTCTCGGAGCGCAGGAAGCCCTCCTTGTCCGCATCCATCACCATCACCAACGCGACTTCGGGAATGTCAAGCCCTTCTCGCAAGAGGTTGATGCCCACCAGTGCGTCGAAATCGCCTGCCCGCAGAGACCGGATGATGTCCACGCGCTCCAACGCATCCAGTTCGGAGTGCAGGTATCGCGTGCGCAGGCCTACCTTTCGCAGATACTCGGAGAGGTCTTCCGCCATCCGCTTGGTCAGCGTGGTTACCAGCACGCGCTCGTGCTTCTCGGCCATCGCGCGGATTTCCTCAATCGCGTCGTCCACCTGTCCGGCCAGCGGGCGGACTTCGACGGCGGGGTCGAGCAACCCGGTCGGACGGATGACCTGCTGGACAGGCATCGTGTGGTCCAGTTCGTAGGGGCCTGGCGTGGCGGAGACGAAGAGCACCTGGTGCTGGAGGCTCTTGAACTCGTCGTAGGTCAGCGGTCGGTTGTCCAGCGCGGAAGGCAGCCGGAAGCCGTTTTCCACCAGCACCAGCTTTCGGTTGCGGTCGGCGTTCTGCATGGCGTGGAGTTGCGGAAGCGTCGCGTGGGACTCGTCGATGATGGTCAGGAAATCCTTGGGGAAGTAGTCGATCAGCGTAAATGGCCGGCTGCCCGCCTCGCGTCCGGAGAGATGGCGGGAATAGTTCTCGATGCCTTGGCAGTAGCCGACCTCGTGGAGCATCTCCAGGTCGTAGGTGGTGCGCTGGTGGATGCGCTGCGCCTCGACCAACTTGTTCGCCCGCTCGAATTTCGCGACCTGCTCCTTGAGTTCCTCAAGAATCGCCTGGCTGGCGATGCGAAGGCGCTCCGCCGAGGTCACGAAGAGTTTGCAGGGAAAGATGCTGGCTTGCGTGACCGTCTCGATGAGTGTCCGCGTGACCACGTTGTGGCGCGTCATCTGGTCCACGCGATCGCCCCAGAACTCCACGCGGAGGTAGTCCTCGCGGTGCGAAAGGTAGATTTCTACGGTGTCGCCAGTGGCACGGAACTGACCGCGCTCTGGCGCGATGTCATTGCGAGTATATTGCAGTTCAACGAGCTTGCGCAGCAGTTCGTCGCGCGAGATGGACTGGTCGATGACGATGTGCTGCTCCATCGAGGCGAACTCCTGCGGGTCGCCCATGCCGTAGATGCAGGAGACGGAGGCGACTACGATGACGTCAGGACGTTCCAACAAGGCACCAGTGGCGGCCAGACGCAGCCGCTCCAGCTCGTCGTTGATGGCGGAATCTTTGGCAATATATGTGTCGGTGGCAGGGATATACGCCTCTGGCTGATAATAGTCGTAGTAGCTCACGAAGTACTCTACCGCGTTCTCCGGGAAGAAGTTCTTCAGTTCGCTGTAGAGCTGCGCGGCGAGCGTCTTGTTGTGCGAAATGACCAGTGTCGGGCGCTGCATGCGCTCAATCAGATTCGCCATGGTGAAGGTCTTTCCGGAGCCGGTCACGCCCTGCAGTGTGGCATAGTGGCTGCGCTTCTCCGTCAACTCCCGCATCAGCGCGTCAATCGCCTCCGGCTGGTCGCCGGCGGGCTGATATTCGGAATGTAAAATGAATCGGTCTGGCACTTGGAGAATGAGGGATGAGGGATGAGGAATGAGGGATGAGGAATGAGGAATGTGGGATGAGGGATGAGGAATGAGGGATGAGGAATGAAGTTCCAAGCCCGAAGTCTCAGGTTCAGCCCTTCAGGTCTCAGGTCGCAGGACTCAGGTTCAGCCCTCAGGTCTCAGGTCGCAGGACTCAGGTTCAGCTCGTCAGCCCTAGTCCAAAGGAAAAATCTCAGGACAACAGGAACGCGGCGGCATCCGCACTGGAAAGACGCACATAGAGATCGTCGGGTTTACAGAAACTCACGCACTCCTTGGGAACCTCGTCCAGGAACTTCGATGGCGCATGCGGCCGCATCACCTTGCCGTCTCTGCGTTTCTCCGCATACGTGAGGTAAAGTTCGCGTTTCGCGCGGGTGATTGCAACATAGCAGAGGCGCCGTTCCTCGGCTTCGTTGCCCTCCTCCAGCGCCCGCTCGTGCGGAAAGAGGTCTCGCTCCATGCCTGCGACATACACCGTGTCGAACTCCAGTCCTTTGGCGGCATGGACCGTCATCAGCGTCACCGCATCCTGCGGGATGCCATGCTCATCCGCACGGTCATTGGCGTCCATCAGGTTGTATCGTTCCAGCAGTGACTCGAGGGTTCCGCCTTGGTTCTGCTGTTCAAATTCCGCGATGCTGTTTAGCAACTCAAGGACATTTTCGCGGCGGGCAAGCGCATTCTCGCGGGGCTTGTACATCTTGGCCAGTCCCTCCAGGTAGCCGAGGCGCTGGAAGAGCGCATTGGTCTTGTCATGGAGCATTCCTGGCTGGGCGAAACGATTTTCACGGAAGTCTTTGAGCACCAAAGCAAACTCGCGGAGAGCTGCGGCGCCTTCCGCAGGAAGCCGGGCAAGAGCGGTCTCATCCGAAGCCAGCGACTGGAGGTTCCGGTGCGTCTCGTCCCGCAGTGCACGTAGTTTCTCGATGGTGGTGTCGCCAATGCCACGCGGAGGAACATTTACCACCCGCAAAAACGCCAGGTCGTTGTGGGGATTCTGCACCGCCTCCAGGAAAGCGATGGCATCCAGGTTCTCCTTGCGCTCGTAGAAGGAAGTTCCGCCGACCAGCACGTATGGGATGCGGTGCTTGCGAAAGGCCTCCTCCAACACGCGGCTCTGTCGTGCGGAGCGGAAGAGAACAGCGAAATTCCGCCAGTAGAGCGCGTGTTTTTTCCGGTTCTCGGAAGTGGACCGCGCGATGAACTCCGCCTCGGCGGTCTCGTCCACACATCGCACCGCCCGGATGAGTTCGCCTTTTTCCTGGCTGCTCCAGAGGTTCTTCACATGGCGTTCGCGATTGTGCGCGATGAGTTCGTTGGCGGCCTTCAGGATGATGTTGGTGGAGCGGTAGTTCTGCTCCAGACGAATCACTTTGGCATGCGGGTAGAGGGTGTCGAAGTGCAGGATGTTCTCAATGTTCGCCCCGCGCCAGCCATAGATGGATTGGTCGTCATCCCCGACCACGGCGATGTTTCCGTGGTCTCCGGCAAGCATCGTCATCAGCTTGAGCTGCACGCCGTTGGTGTCCTGATACTCGTCAATCATGATATAGTGGTATTTTTCGCGATAACCGGCGAGGACCTCGGGGAAATCCTGCCAGAGTTTCACAGTAAGGCAAAGCAGGTCGTCGAAATCCAGCAAATCCATCAGGCGCATCCGCGTCTGATAACGATCATAGACATCGGCGACTTCGTCGGCCCGGGGGTACGGCGCCTGTTCGCGCAAATCATCCGGCCACCAGTTCTCAGCCTTCGCCAGCGAGATGCGATTACGCCACACCGTGGTATCATAGCCCTGTCCGACCTGTCCCAATTCCTTCATAATTTCATTGATGAGACCTTGCTGGTAGCCCTCCCCCGCTATCGAGAAGTTCCGGCTGTAGCCCAGTTTCGTGATGTGCTTCCGAAGAACGGTCGAACAAAAAGAATGGAACGTGCTGATGGTCATTGGCTTGGCAATTCCCGGCCCAAGCATTGCCCCGATTCGCTCGCGCATTTCTCTGGCCGCCTTGTTCGTGAATGTCACTGCCAAAATCGATGAAGGAGCCACCTGGTGCATTACCAGATTCGCAATGCGATGGACAATCACCGTGGTCTTGCCCGTGCCCGCTCCCGCCAATAGCAACAACGCCCCTTCCAGACAGTCAACTGCTTCCTGCTGGCGTTCGTTCATTTTCGCCATTGTTGTTATAACTCCTTTATTA
>JAFZWH010000104.1 GCA_017617415.1 Victivallales bacterium
CCCATCACCTCGTCTTCGTTCACGGAGTCAAAGGTGTTGTCGAAGTAGATGCCTGAGAAGCCGTGCCGTACGAGTTCGCGGAGTTTCGGCAGAATGTAGTCGCGGTAGCTCTCCACGGGGTTCTGGAAGTAGTGTCCGTCGTTGCCTGTGACAAAGGCGTCGTTGCGCCATTCGCTGGCGTAGGAGGCCGCTTCTGGCCAGCCGTAGGACATTCCGCGCGGGTTGGTGTAGGGGATGGCATATTGTGCATGGCGGGTGAGGCTACGAGCTGCGTGGCGCAGGAAAATGCGGTAGGTTTCGGCGGCGGGATGCGCTCGAAAATGCTTTGCGACGAAGGCGTTGACATGCAGGCCAATCTCCTCTTCTCTCGCTCCGAGGCAGTCCGTCAGGTAGTCGATGATGCTGTAATCGTCGTCCTGTGGTGCGTAGCCGTCGTCGGTGTGTTTTCCGCAATAGAGTTGTCCCCACATTCGGCTGTGGAGGACCTCGGCGACAGGGATGGAGTTGTCTGCCACGAAGCCATTGACCGCCACGGTCGAGTAGCGTCTGAAGTTAGGCATCATGGGCTTGACGGGGCTGGCCTGGAAGCCCATTTCGATGACGAATGGCTCCGTGCGGGAACAGGGCTCACTCACGATGTGGACTCGCAGGATGGTGCTGTCGCCCTGCCGAATCACTTCCAGCACGGGCTTGGTTCGGTCGATGCTCCAGTTCTTCTCGGACTCGCAGAGCCAGCCCAGTCCTTTGGTGATTCCGCCCAGCCAGAGGTAGGGGCGGAAATTGGCGGAGGAGTCGCGAAGGCTGTCCCAAATCACGCCAGTGCCTTCCGTCGGCAGTTCGATGGCGGGGTTGCGTCGCAGTTGCGCGGCCACGGAATGGAGGAGCGTGGCGACCTCGGTCTTGTAGGGGATTTCCAGCACCAGCGAATTCAGCGTGGTTTTGCCCTTTGGCGCGAACTCCAGACGCGTCAAGATGAAGCCGTCATAATCCACATCGTAATCGACTTTGACCTTCAGGCCAGGGGCGGCGAGCGTCTGCGTGGCGGTCACGCGGTCGGGCGAGATTTCTCCCCAGGCCAGTCCTTGGACAGACAATGCGTGGCCATTCAGCAGAAGGCTGATGGGGGCGGCGAGGATGTTCTCCCCTTCGGCATACACCTCGGAGAAGAGTCCTGCGCCCAGACGGTAGCCAGTGAGGGTGGCGTGAATCTCGCCGTTCGCCTCGTCCACCTGCAGGGGCTTGAAGGGCGGAATCACCACACGCTCCTTGCCGATTTGGTTTCCCTCCCAGGCGAAGTGACGGTATTCAAAAGGTTGTTTCCAAGTGGTGAGTTCCCCTTTCGCGTCAATCATTTTGGCCAGCATCAGATAGGAGCCGTCAGGCAAATCGTCGATGCTCCATTCTTTATGGAATCCTAAAGGCGTGCGCGGTGCCTCGACCTCCTGGAAGACCCGCCTCTCCTCTGGGTCGGTGATGACGAAATGCACGGACTGTACTTGGTCCAGCAGGGCGGGTTTGGCGCAGGAGACGCGTGCCTTGGCCAATTTCAGGGAAGGGTAGGTGGCGAGGGAAAAGACGGTTTCGGGGTGCGGGTCGTCCCACTCCAGACCATCTTTCCCGCCCCAGGCGAATTCGCGTTTGATCAGAATCTCGCCTTGCTCGTCCGTCAAAGTGTAGGTCATCTGGCGCGGGTCGCTGGGCATGCCAGTCATGTTCAGGCAGAACATGCGGGATTCGCCAGCCGGGATATCCTGTGTGGCATCCACGCTTTCTGGATTGCCCAGCCATTGCACACGGGCTTCGCAGCGAACCCGGCAACCGTGTGCTTTTGGAGCAGTGACCTGCCATTGGAATTGCGGACCCGCGCCGTTGATGGGCGGGGTGTTGCCCAGACGGGCCACCACCCCAGGCGCATCGTCGTCCATCACGATAGTGCAGGGAGTCAGATCCAGTCCCAGCCCGCACACCTCCAATGGATTGCACCATTGCAGGACGGGTTGTATATGCCATGCCTCGCCATCCATGGGTTCGGAGCCCAACTCCGTCCAAGGAATCTTCAGTTCAACCGTCCATTTCCCGTCGGTGGTCTTTCCTGCGGACTTGAGTCCACGCGTTTCTGCGCCAGCGGGGAATTCTCCCTTACCATTTGTCGTGGCATAAGCGCCTTTGCCGTTTGGCGGAATGACGCACAGGCCCACAACTTCATGAATGTCCACCTCGATATGCGGGTGAGTCTTTCGGACGATGGCCATTGCCACTCCTTCGTCATCTCGCGCCAGATACAACGTCGCCGTCCGTCGTGAGACCTCTCCCGTGGCCTCGGAGAGCAGTCCCCATATCTCCAGTCCAGATGCGTATTCGCCAGGGGAGACCTCGCCATCGATGTTCAACGGCTCTGAAGTCTTTCCCAATCTGGCTTCAAAGGCGACGCTTGGAGCGATTGCCATCAGGAAAACCAGTGCAAGCAGGGGAAAGAAAAAAGGATTCAACTGTTTCATGGCCAGTGAAGTTTTACTCTACTGATTGAATAAAGGCAATGTTTTGGGGGAGCTTCAAGCCTAAGCTACAATACGAACATCTGTCTCTCAAATTCGCAAAACAAACAGCAGAAAAAAGATGTGCTGTAAAGTTAGCACGGATTTGTAATTTTACCTGCCAGAACAATGTTTTTGCCTGACATTTGGAGTGTAAAATGTTCGAATCTTCAAATATCAGGCTTTCGAATAATTTCTTCGACAAGGGGGCTTGCGAAGGCGGCTCGTGTCTTGAGAATGACATATTGGTGCCCTATAAGCTTCAATAGTCGTCATTGGGTACACTGCTATCCGGTAAAACTGCCGTCCAAGGCAAAAATCATGGGAAAACTAAGATTCCGTTTCCTTTCCCGCCATCGGACTTGCAACGGGACGAAAACCGCATTACATTACTGTCGTAGGGGGTGGGGGCATGCCTCCCTATTTGGTCGCGCATGCGCGCATATGCAAAAGTGCCGCCGATGCCGCCTGGTCAAAATCGCCCTCCTAACAACCTTGCCTTGCTGCTGTCGCGCGTGGCGCAAGGCACAGTTTTTTTACCGGACAGCAGTGCATTTGGCAAGGAGATTTGGTTTTCCTTCGGGCAAAAAGCCATTTTGTGAATATATTGAATTGATTTCAGAACTTTCACCAGGAACGAGGTGTATCCTCATGAAGAAAATCGGCGTTCACAAGAACTGTCAGGAATTTGTCGCGGGCAATCTGCGTTTGGCGGTGACCACGGAGGTGGGACCGCGAATCATTGGACTGTATATTGGCAAAGGCAGCCGTTTCAACCACTTCGTGGTGTTGCCGCCGAAGCCATTTCCAGCCTCGGACAATGGCTTTACCCTCTATGGCGGTCATCGACTGTGGCACTCTCCCGAGGCGTTGCCACGCAGTTACGAGCCGGACAATGACCCCGTGAAGATCCGCGAATACGACTCCGGGGTGGAGTTCTCCAGCGGACCCGCCCCGACGACGGGTATCGAGAAGAAGATTCTGGTCGAGCCGCTGACGAATGGCCTTTTCTGCATCACCCACACCATCGCGAATTGCGGACTGTGGCCGGTGGAGCTGGCACCTTGGGCGATGAGCATGATGGCACCTGGCGGGACAGTGGTGATCCCCCAGAACCGCGACCCCGACGGCGATCCGTATGCGCCCGAGCGCACGCTTGCACTGTGGCCATACAGCCGTTTGAACGACCCGCGTCTTTCCTTCGGCGATCAGCACATCTTCCTGCGACAGGATGCCAAGGTGAAGGAGAATTTTAAGCTTGGCCTCAACAACACCGCCGGCTGGGTGGCTTACGTGAACCATGGACAGGCGTTGGTCAAATACTTCGACTACGACCGTGATGCGGACTACCCCGACGGCGGATGCACTGTCGAGACTTTCACCTGCCCGCAGTTCACCGAGGTCGAGACCATGGGGACCCTGGAGACTCTCGAACCCGGAGAGTGCGCACAGCATGTCGAATACTGGCAGGGCATCGATGGTTTGCCTGAAATCAAGACCGACGACGATGTGAACCAGTTCCTCTTCCCACACCTGCTGGTTTCAGAGGAGCCGGACGATTGCTGCTGCGATGATGACGAATGTGATTGCCACGAGCATTAGTGGATGATGTCCACTTCTGTCCA
>JAFZWH010000105.1 GCA_017617415.1 Victivallales bacterium
AATACGAATACCGACACCTCTCAAGGGTGGAACCCTTTCCCTGTTTCGTGCGGGAAGGCGCCTCTCAAAAGCCGTCTCCAGCTGCGCCCAAAATGGCGAAATAAGGCAAGGTATAAACGGGAGAGAGACACCGATTCTCTCTGCCGGGAGACTGCGGGAGAGTTGTCTTTCTGTCACAGATTATTGATAATTAGTGACAGATGTGAAAGTAACCGATAAATGAGAAGACCGCCGGGCATTGTTGCTCCTCTTATGTTTTGGGGAAAACTTAATCTGTAACTATTGACATTACAGATATGGGCATTATATTAATGACAGTTTCAGTAGGAAATCCGTTTTTAATCCCAAAACAACCCAAGGAGACTGTAACAATGAAGATTGCCGTTGTATGCGCGAATGGAAAAGCCGGAAGCCTCATCGTGAAGGAGGCCGTTGGACGTGGTCTGGATGTCACCGCCATTGTACGTGGGGAGAATCGCTCTGCCGCCACAAAAACCATATCGAAAGACCTTATGGACCTTGCAAAGGATGACCTCGCTGGATTCGACGTGGTTATTGATGCCTTCGGCGCATGGACGCCTGAAACTCTTTCCCAACATTCCACTACTCTTGCTCACCTTTGCGACATCCTCGCGGGAACGAAGACGCGCCTGCTGGTTGTCGGCGGTGCGGGAAGCCTCTACCTTGACAAGAGCCACACGGCCTGCCTTTCCGATGCACCGAACTTCCCCGACGGCTACAAGCCGCTTGCGGCTGCGATGGCGAAGGCGCTTGGCGAGTTGCGCGCCAGGGCGGATGTGAATTGGACGTATGTCAGCCCCGCCGCCGATTTTCGCGCGGATGGTGAGCGCACGGAAAAGTACACGCTGGCGGGCGAGGAGCTTACGATGAACGCGAAGGGCGAGAGCATTCTCAGCTATGCGGACTACGCCATCGCGATGGTGGACCTCGCGGTCGGTAATGGTCATCTTCAGGAGCGTGTCTCAGTGGTCGGGGAATAATCCATGAAGGTATCGACGCGTTTCTCAATGGGTGTCCACATCCTGGCCATGCTGGAGGTATGCAGGGAAATGCCCTGCACCTCCGAGTTCATTGCTGGGAGTGTGAACACCAATTCCGTTGTCATCCGCAGAATCCTCGGAATGCTCAAGAAGGCCGGGCTTGTCAAGACCACGCTTGGGCGCAAGGGGGCAGAACTGCTGAAACGTCCGGAGGAGATTACGCTTCTTGACGTCTATCGCGCCGTCGGGGCGGACGACGGCACGGTGCTTGATGTCCATACGGAAACCAACCCGTTCTGCCCCGTGGGTGCGAACATCCAGACCGCGCTGGGCGGAACCGTACATGCCGTCCAGGCACTCCTTGAGGCGGAACTCTCCACAAGAACGGTCGCGGATATCGTCTCCGGCATCCGCCAGAGAATGAAATGAGTAAAAGGCCGCCGGGCATCGCTGTCTGACGGCCTTTGGCGTTTATGGAATCGCCTATTGCGGTCTTACTTCATCAGTTCCGTCACCTGGTCCTTCCATAGGTCGGGCACAGCCTTGCGGGTGCTGTTGACCGAGAGGTTGGCAGGGTAATCGCCCCGGATGACGCTTTCGATGATGGAGGGGGCAAGCATCGACAGGCGTATGAGCCGCGCCACATAGCTCGGCTCACGGCCTATCTTGGCGGCGATGGCGCGTATGCTCTCCACGCTGCCGTCATCCAGCAACTGCACCCAACGCCGCCCACGCGCCACGGCGGTTAGGATTGTTTCGCGCCGCAGGTCGACGATGCTACTATCGGGATTGATGATGACGCGCCCGTTGCCTGTGTTGCGCCACTTGAAGGTTACCGGGACGGTCACCAGCAGGTTTCCGTTGCCCAGCCGTTCAGTCTTGGTCACTTTCATTTTCGATTTCCTCCATTGCGCAGGTAAGGCCCTCGGTGCGGACCTCGATGTCCATCTTGTCTTCGTAGAGCGTGACGCTTGCCACCAGCAGCTCCAGCATCCTCGCCTTCTCGTCGGGCGTGGCCTTCTTCCAGAACGAGCCGTCAAGCGTCCGCATCACGGCAGCCTCGTCAAGCCCCGTCATCCCAGAGAGCGTCAGGGCAAGTTCCGGGGTGCGCAGGATGCCGGAAAGCCGCTCCAGCACGATGTCCTCGACCATGCCCGCCTCGATGTGCCGGATTGGGCAGGTGTGGATGGCCCGCTTCTTGTCGCGGAGGCATTCGTAGTAGACGTAGCGTTTACCGTTCTTGGTCTTGGAGTAAGGCGTCATCGCGCCGCCGCAATGGCCGCAGAACAGCAGCCCCCGCAGAGGTGCGTTGTACTGGGCCTGTCTGCCGGGGTGCCGCCGCGGGGGATTGCGTCCAAGGCACTTCTGGACGCCCTCCCACAGTTTCAGGTCGAGGATGCCTTCCTGTTCGCCTTCGACCACCTCGTCCTTGTAGGTCAGTTTCCCGATATAGATGGGATTGTGGAGAAGCCTGATGACCGAGGCCATGCTCCAGTTGTTGCCCTTCTTGGTCTTGACGCCAGCCTCGACAAGCTCTTTGGCCACGGCGACGGGTGACTGGCTCTCAAGGTAGCGTCGGAAGACCCTGCGGACAATCTCCGCCTCCTTCGGCACGACCACCAGCTTCCGCTTCTCCACCCTGTAGCCAAGGGGGACGCATCCGCCCATCCAGATGCCCTTGCGCTTGGAGGCGGCGAACTTGTCCCGTATGCGTTCGCCGATGATTTCACGCTCGTATTCGGCGAAGGCCATCAGCATATTGAGCATCATCTTCCCCGCCGAGGTCGATGTGTCAATCTGCTGCGTCACGCTGACGAACGCGACATTCCACTTGGCGAAGTCCTTGGAGAGGTCGGTGAAGTCGCAGAGGGAGCGGCTCAGCCTGTCCACCTTGTAGACGACCACCGTGTCTATCAGCCCCGCCTCGCAGTCCTTGAGGAGCTGCTGCAGCGCGGGACGGCTGGTGTTGCCGCCCGAGAAGCCACCGTCGTCATAGTGGGTCGGGATGCATACCCAGCCGTTGGCCTTCTGCGAGGCGATGTACGCCTCGCCAGCCTCCCTCTGTGCGTCCAGGGAGTTGAACTCCTGCTCCAGGCCGTCTTCGACGCTTTTCCTTGTGTAGATTGCGCATCGTCTGTAGGGCGGCGCATTGTTGCTTTCCATTCTGCTTTCTCTCATTTCGTCACTCCGAAGAACTTGTGGCCGCTCTGGTGCGTGCCGGTGATTTTTGTTGCGATGGCGGTCAGGGAGTTGTACACCTGACCGTCATACTCGAATTCCTTGGGACCGAGGACGGTGACCTCGTATGTCTTGCCCCGCCACTCCCGTAGGTAGCGCGTCCCCCGCGCCCTTGAGTAGCGGCGGGCGGGAACGGATTGCAGGTTGGCCAGCGGGTCCGCGTCGGCCAGGGAGTCCAGTAGTTTAGCCGATTCGGCGGACAACCCGCCGAACTGGAGTTCCTGAAGGCGATAGCCGATTCGGCGTCGCAGGTATTCCGCGCTGAAGGAATGGGGTTCAAGGCCGAAGAGTTCCGCGAACTTGTCGCGGAGCTGCTCGACGCCCATGTCATCCACCGCATCCATCTGGCGGCGTATGATTTTGTCTTTATCAATTTGTGGCATTATTGTCTCCGTTGGTTTCCGTAACTGCTTTAACCATGCCGCACGTTTCCTGCTTATCCAGTCCACAGCCCGACATTCTACGAAGAATGTTGGCCGCGACGTAGAGAGCCTGGCGGATGTTTGTGGGCAGGTGATCGGAAGGCTCGGTGGGCTTGGGTGTCGTCAGTTTCTTCCTCATTGCGCACCTCCGAAGAATTCGCCGAGACCGGCCTTCGAGGCGGCTGCGCTTATTGGATTCTTGAAATGCCAGAGGATGGTGCTGGCGGGGATGTGGGTCTGGCGGGATGCCGCATCGGCATTTCCGCCGGTCGCCACGAGCGCGTCCCAGATTCTGCGGTCATACCTCCCAAGGGAAGCGAGGAAGGCCGCCTCCGCCTTCTCGTACCTCTCGAACTCTTCCTCGGAGAGCACCCGCCCGCCGATGCGGGGTCCATGCTCTTCTTCGGGGAGCACGTTCTCCAGCGGCTCGTCGCAGCCTTCCGGCTTCTCATGGATGGAGACGGGGAAGCCGCCCATCCTGCGAAGTTCGCGGTCGCGCTTCTTGAGCATATTCTTGTACGCATCGGCGCAGACTATTCCCGCGAACGTGTAAATGTCCCCTTTCGCGGGGTCGAAGGCGGGGAGGCGGCGGATGATGGCCAGACGCAGGTCCTGCTGCTTGTCCTCGCGCTCGTGCCTACGGAACGTCCCCGAACTTATGAGCTTGTCCGAGTAGTAGTTGACGATGCGTTCGATGCGGTTGTCGCGGAAGAGCTTCTCCAGGTCGATGCCGCCGGGGAGCGGCGTGGATGCCTGGCAGAGGCTGGGGTTAGAGTTGTGGTTGAGGGCGGATGCCGCCTGGGCGGCGTTCTTCTTGATGGTATCTTCCATCGTGAGCTCCTTTGCGCGTTTGCGCATTGGTGGAGCTCGGGAATGCCGCCAGACAATGAGTTGGAGTAGCCGGGATACGCCAGTGGTCTGGCGGTATTCCCGGCTGCTCCTTGTTATAACTATTCAGTTACCGGCTTGCAGCTCGGCCAATACCGAGCGGTTGGATTGTTCAGTTCATAGGCATCACCTCCTCTGCATCATGAAATTGGTTGGACGGCCTTGCTGGACAAGTATTTCAGAGAATACTCCCGTTCGCCATTGTTTAGCGGCGGTCAGTAGTCTTCTCTCATGCTTCTGCAGGATAAAATCCCTGCTAAAATCGGGATATTTATCCGTGGGGCGAGACGGGCAACGTAGAAGGTTTGCATCCGCGAGACGATTGGTGTCAACGATGCCGTTCTCAAATGGCACATATAGCAGCCGTCCCTGGAAGAATTTCCCGATGAACTGCAGCCATATGCGGTCTGGGGGAATGAGGTCTTGGTAGTGAGTTGGAATGCTTGGCATGTTTGT
>JAFZWH010000106.1 GCA_017617415.1 Victivallales bacterium
AGCCCCCGGCCGTTTGCGCAGGGGTGCGGGGGCGCAGGGGTGCGGGGGTGCGGGGGCGTCAGCCCCCGGCCGTTTGTGCCGGGGTGCGGGGGCGTTCAGCCCCCGACCGTTTGCCCCAATTAATATAATCATAACCTATTTTATTTCAATAATATTCATATAATTTACCAAATACGACCATAAATTCTCATCCACCACATCTGCCCATTTTACACGATTTACCACGCAGACCAAGAAGGCTCGCTATGAAAAGGCGAGTTCTTCAATATCCAGGCCAATCGCTTCCGCAGAAAGCGACCTCCCCCCCAATGAAAGCCGAGGCGGTTCGTTTCCATGCCATACGCCTTGTGGATGACAGCGACCGCCTCAACTGCGCCGGTTTCTTTCTCCTGACATGAAAAAAAACGCACAAATTTTCGATTTCATCCCCTATAGTGCAATTTTACGCTATATTATATCGTTTCTTTTTTAAATAATGAAATAGGGCTTGAAATGAAGTATGACCGACAAGTGGACACTGCGCTGACTGAGCTGGCTGAACTCTTCCAACAGCGCTATGGCCATGCACCGACCCTCCTGAGCCGGGCACCGGGACGCCTGGAGATCCTGGGCAACCACACCGACTACAACGATGGCACCGTCCTCAGCGTCGCCATCGACCGCGCCGCACGCATCGCCGCCGCGCCAAATCCCGAGGCCAAGGACGGGATGCTCTGTCGGCTCTACGACATCAAGGGACGCTCCACCAGAGAGTTCCGGCTGGACGACCTGGACAATCGCCGGCGCGGCGACTGGGCTAACTACATCAAGGGTCTCGTTGTCGAGTTCAATCTCCAGGGCTTCAAGGTTCCCGCATTCGATGCAATGGTGACTGGCGACGTGCCACTTTCCGCCGGCATGAGCAGCTCTGCCGCACTGGAAATGTGCATGGGGCTCATCCTGGACCGGCTTTCCGACGCACGATTGACCTGGCTGGAACTGGCCAAAATCGGGCAGGGTTGCGAAAACAACTATGTCGGTGCCCATACTGGTCTGCTAGACCAGATCAGCTCGCTCAAGGGCAAGGCCGGTCAGCTCATCTACTCCGACTTCCGTTCCTTCGAGGTCCAGAATGTCCCGATGCCCGCTGGAACCGTCTTCGTGGTTGCCAATTCCATGGTCAAACATAATTTGACCAACGAGTACAACGAGCGACGCGAGGCCTGCGAGGAAGCAGCAAGAATCCTTGGCGTCAAAGCACTACGTGATGTCACACCAGAACAGCTGGAAGAGCGCAAAGCTGACCTGCCTGAGGTGGTCTATCGTCGTGCCAAGCACGTCGTGGGTGAAATCGCCCGCGTTGCCGCAGGTCAGGCAGCCCTCGCCAACGGCGACCTGGACAGGTTTGGACAACTCATGACAGAATCCCACGAGTCCAGCCGCCACAACTTCGAGAACAGCTGCCCCGAAATCGACACGCTGGTGGAGATTGGCCGCACCCTTCCAGGTTTTCTGGGAGCCCGCATCTCCGGCGGCGGCTTCGGAGGAATCTCCGTCCACCTTGTCAAGACCGAATCAGCCCAGGCTTACTGCGAACAACTGGGCGCCTTTTACCAGAAACGCTCCGGCATCTGCTCCCGTCCGATGATTCTCTCCGCCGCAGACGGGGCAGCCATCTGGGAAAACTAACCCTTTCAACAAATCCGCAACTTCTTCTCCTTGAATCATGTTTGAATCATTAACCGAAAAACTACATTCCGCCTTCCGGAAACTGACTGGCAACGCGCAAATCTCCGAAAGCAACATGTCGGAGGCGATGGGCGAGGTCCGCAATGCGCTGCTCGACGCCGATGTCAACTACGACATCGCCAACCAGTTCATCGAAGAGGTCAAGCAGGAATGCCTGGGGCAGGATGTTCTCAAGAGCGTGACTCCTGGCCAACAGGCGGTCAAGATTGTTTACGACCGGCTGATTGTCCTGATGGGCGAGACCGCAACCGAACTGACCATTGATGGCGCCACACCGGAAACCCCCGCCGTCATCATGCTATGCGGTCTCAACGGCAACGGTAAAACCACGACCGCCGCCAAACTCGCCAACTTCTTGCAGAAAAAAAACAAGAAACGCACCCTCTTGGCGGCCTGCGACCTCACTCGCCCCGCCGCCATTGACCAGTTGGAGGTCCTTGGACAGTCGCTTGCCCTGCCCGTCTATGCCGACCGTGCGTCAAAAGATGTCGTCGCCGTCGCCCAAGCCGCCGTTGCCCAGGCGAAGGCAAAGGGGTGCCCCGTCGTATTGCTGGACACCGCTGGCCGTCTGCAGATTGACGAGCCGCTTGTCCAGGAGCTCGTCCGCGTGAAAGATGCCGTGCATCCTCAGGAAATCCTGCTGGTCGCCGATGCGGCGCTTGGCCAGGAGGCAGTTTCGGTCGCCAAGCATTTCAACGACGCGCTGGACGTCACTGGTATCATCCTAACCAAACTTGACGGCGATGCGCGTGGCGGCGCGGCACTCTCGATGCGCCAGGCAATCGGCAAGCCAGTCAAGTTCGTAACCACTGGCGAGCAGACCATCGACCTGGAGACCTTCCACCCCGACCGCATGGCCTCCCGCATCCTGGGCATGGGCGACATCCTCACGCTGGTCGAGCGTGCCCAGACCGAGTTCAAGGAGGAAGAGGCACGCAAGCTGGAAGAAAAAGTCCGCAACGCCACTTTCGACTTTGAGGATTTCCTTACTCAGCTCAACCGCATCCAAAAAATGGGTGGCATGATGTCTTTGCTCAAGTTCCTCCCCGGCATGGGCAATCTTCCCGCTGAGGCGCTGGACGAGAAGACCTTCAAGCACACTGAGGGCATCATCCGCTCGATGACCCCCTCCGAACGCCAACTCCCAGAGACCATCAATGCCAGCCGGCGCGCCCGCATCGCCAAGGGTTCCGGATCCACCCCCCAAGAGGTCACCGAGCAAATCAAAGTCTTCATGAACATGCGAGACGTGATGAGTCAGGTTTCCCGCGGCGGTGGCGCATCAATGATGAATACCCTTTTCGGCGGAGGCACTGGGCTGGCCAACCTCGCCAGCATGATGCAGAGCCGCATGGATCAGACTGGCAACCAAGGCTTTGCCTCAAGAGGCATCTCCCATGCTCAGGCCTCCGCGCGCGCCAATGAAAAAGCACGCAAGGAAGCAAAGCGCAAGGCTGAAAAGGCCGCCCGAAAGAAAAATCGCCGACACTAAAACGTCCATGCCCCATTGGCAACCTGGTTTCTTGTAGTTCCTGAAGCAGAATCAGATAACGCGCCATGAAACACAGCCACCTTCCCCATTTAGCCGTCATCGCCCTGACCCTGTTATTCACCCTGTTCACGGGCTGTCAGCGTCTCTCGCCCAGCGCCGAGCTGGACAGCGTGCTGGAGGCTCGCAACCGTCCGCAGCAATTGCGGTTGCGCCAGCAGGAACGACGCCGCGCCCTCCACGCCGAGGTCCAGCGGCGTTTTGCCCTGATTAGGGAACTCATCAAGGCAAAGAGTTTCGACAAGGCAGACGCCATTCTCGCCACCATGTCCTCCCTCACGGAGTATCGCCAAGACATCGATGACCTCAAGCGGCTGCTCTTTCTGGCACGGACCATGGGCATCAATGAAACCGGACTTGCCATCGACCAGCAGCGCATGGTCAACGAGGCACAGGATGCGATGCTGCTGCCCAAGACTTACCATACCAGTGTAGATATCTCACCTAACCTCGAGCCTGAAGTCCTTCCCGAGGGACCGCTGGAGATTCTTCTCAGCAAGCGGGTCTCCATGAAAGTCGAAAATCTTCCGTTGGCGAACCTCGCCATGCAACTGCAAGATGTTGACGAACTTAATCTGGCCGACCCCCTCAACATCATCTTCAGCGATGAAACGGTCAAGGGCAAGACCTTCTCCTGCAACTTCAAGGACGTCCCTCTCTATGAGGTCTTCTCCTACATTTCCCGCAACCTCGGCGTCTCCTTCAACATCACCGACCATCTCATCTGGGTGACCTCCGCTCCGGCAGGCAATGGCCTCAAGCTGGAGACCCGTATTTTCCACCTGCGCCACGGCAGCGTCCCGAAGGTCCCGGAAGGCATCGGCGTCGCCGGCAAAACCGCCTTCACCTCCGGAACCGAGGAGGACACTGACCTCAAGACCGCTCTGGATGAGTTTTACAAGACCTGCACCACCGGCGGCTCCTTCTCGCTGTTCACCAACCGCAACATTTTGATTGTCAAAGACACCCGCGAGAATATTCGAACCGTCGAGCGCATCGTGCAGGAACTGGACCGCCCGCCACTACAGGTCGTAGTTGAGGCCAAGTTCATCGCCATCAGCGAACAGGACCTGCATGACGTGGGCGTGGAAATCACCAAGGCCAACGGAGGACACACGGGGGCGTCAATCTCCACTTCCAACGACGGTCTCTATCCCACCAACGCCAATGTCTCGGACTTCTTCACCCAACTCGCCGCCATTGGCGCGGGAAATGTCGAAGGCGTGGCCGGATACACGGTCAGCGGTATCCTCTTCAACCGCTCCTACGATTTGGTGATGACCGCCATCGAAAACAAAACCAGCACCGTCGCACTCTCCTTGCCCCGCGTCACCGTCCTCAACAACCGTACCGCACGTATCCGCAAAGGCGACCATGTTTACTATTTTGAGGAATATGGCATTCAATCGGTGGACACTGGTGACAAAGGAACATCGCAAGTGCTTGTTCCGAAGGGAAAACCGGCAGAACTTCAACTGGGCATCACCTTTGACGTCAAGGTTAGCATCGGCAACGATTACCAGACTGTCCTAATGGGTCTCCGCCCGGAAATCATCACCCTGACTCAGTGGGAAGATTACATTTCTTCCGAGGCCCAGACCATTGACAAGGTTACCGTCAACTACATCACCAACGTCAAATTGCCCCGCACCCACGAACAGGGCGTGGCAACATCCGCAAAGGTTCGCAGTGGAGACACCATCATCCTGGGAGGGATGGTCGAAAATACCAAGACCAAGATTGTCCGGAAGGTTCCCTTCCTTGGCGACATCCCGTGGATAGGCTTCCTCTTCCGCCACACAGAGGAACGCAACACCCCGATGAACCTCCTTATCTTCGTGACAGCCACGATTCTTAACGACCGGGGCGAAGCCATCCACTACACTCCAGAACCCGTCATCACGGATACTGACCTGATTCCCCTCTCCGACGTCGAAGATGATTTTGACGCCAATCTTGAGAAGAATTTCCAAGATTCCGAACAGCCCGCGCCGCCCGCCGAACAGCCCGCGCCGCCCGCCGAACAGCCCGCGCCGCCCGCCGAACAGCCCGCGCCGCCCGCCGAA
>JAFZWH010000011.1 GCA_017617415.1 Victivallales bacterium
GAATGCGACGACGGAAATAATTTCCAGATGTCGCATTCCCGGATGGCCTTGTGAACCGCACAGCGGTGCGCCGCGACAGGCGACCTTCTTTTGCGTGTTTTGCGTGTTTCGCGGGAAAATTAATCGGACAGCAGTGGTCTGACAACGGTGTTCGCATAGAAGCGGTCGTCCAGCGCCGGTTGGCTGATTTACCCTTACGTTGGCGTGAAATGGACTTCCCAATCGAGGGGGGTGCCAGTGCCGATGAGATGCAACTCCACGATGCCTGGGGCGATTTGGGGGAGATCGCAGGTGAGTCCGCGAGAGACTTTGATATAGATGCTTCCGGCGTCGCCGTTCGGTCGGATAAGTTTCCCGCTGAGGGAGTTGGTGGTCAGGTCGTAGGAAATATCCTTTAGTTCCACGGCACCGCCAGTGAAGTGGAAAGTGGTGGCGATGACTTGCGGGCGGTCGCTGATTGGCGTGAGGAGCAGAGCGCGTGCAGAAGGGAAGGGCATTGGGTAGGCGAACGGCTGGCTGGTGTCGAGCACGCCGAGGTATTTGCGCTCGTAGAATTCCCATGCCTCGAAACAACCCTCCAAGCCAAGTTCCTGCCAGTTTAGTTCGATGGCTTTTTTGTTGTCAAAATTGAAGAGCCCGACGACTTCACGTTGCGGGGTGTGCAGGTGGAGGATTTCAGGGCGACCATCGGGATAGGGTTTGCGGAAAAGGTCAACGGGTCTGGCGGCTTCGCCGTAGGGAGGAAGGACGCGTTTGACATAGTCGCGGATGGCAGGTTCGGCGAGATCGAAGCGGTCCCCCAGGAAGACTTGTCCGCCGGACATCCCGACGAAGAGGGTGCGGAACCACGCTTCCTCGCAGTCGGCGGGCGGCGCAATGCAGATGCCGTCGGGGTTGAGCAGGAGGAACTTCTTGTGGATGTAGTAGCGCGCCATCGTGGTGGCGAACTGCATCCGGTAGAATTTGAGTTTGGAGTCGTCGCCCTCGGCGAGCGCCTGACGGACGCCAGTGTTCGCGATGTCGCAGGCGGTCATCGAGGTGCTGGCGTAACCGACGGAGTCGAAGAGCAAGTTGCTGCAACTGTAGAGGTAGTCGGTGGGGGCGAGGTTTTTCACCAGTGCCTCGCAGCCGATGCGGTATGCCTGGGTGCCCTTGACGATTTTCGCATCGTGCGGCTGGAACTCGTGGTCCACGCGTCCCAGCCGATTCATGAAGTCGATTTTGAAGTATTCGGCGCCGGCTTCTTTAAAATGGTTTAAAACCTTCGCAATGAACTCCTGTGCGGCGGGATGGGTGGGGTCGAGGTAGTAAAGCGGGTCCTTGGGCTCCCAGAACCAACGTCCGGGCGCGTCGCCGGACCAGCGGGTGACCGCATCGGGATGTTCGCGATAGAAGTCGCTGGACTCGGCGACGCAGAATGCCGCGCACCAGACGCCTGGCGTGAAGCCGCGTTTGCGGATTTCCTCGCAGTAGTATGCAAGACCGTTGGGGAAGTGGTCGTTGGTGTCAAACCACTGTCCCGGAAGATTCTGGGTGTTATAGCCCAAGTCAATCTGGAAATACTTGAAGCCGAAGCCGGGGTATTCGCGGTTGACAAAATCCGCGATGCGGAGGCATTCCTCCTCGGTGATTTCAAGGCGGTAGCCGTACCAGGAGAGCCAGCCGACCGGCGGCGTGTCGTGGCGAAGTTTGAGGTCGCGCATCTTCACGCAGAGGTCCGCGTATTCCTCCAGGAGGCGGTGCGGGTTGGCATCCTCTCGCCAGAGCGCGGTCTCGGTGACGATGCTCTCGCCTGGCTGGAGTGCGTAGCCAGCGAAGTTATTGACCAGTGCGATGCGTCGCACGGCGCCGGTGGTCGGGTCATTGAGGGCGAAAGGGATGGCGGTACAGCGCAGGCGCGGAACCACAAAGCCAAAGAAGAGCGCGGGGTGGCTGGGACGCAGATAGACGCTCATGCCGCCCAGGCTATAGTGGCTGGCTCGCGTGAGGTCGCCACCCTGGATGGCTTTGGCCCACGCGATGTCCTCCGCCGCGCAGAAGACCTCCCTCCAGTACTCCCAATCCATATTGGGCATCTGCGAGGTCACGCGAACCACGCCAGAGAACCACCCGCCGTTGGAGTCCAGGTAGATGGAGTCGCGGGCACCGCTGTCCGGCAGTTCGTCGATTTCGGCGAGGTGACAACTGCCCAGGGCGACAGGCGTGTCGCCCTGGTTGGTGAACTCCCAGGTCAGGCAATGCCACGGACCGTCGTGCCAGAGGCATCGTCGGGCTAGAAGTTGTGATTCAGGAAGCGTACCCTCGCCCTGACTTGGCAAAGAATGCCACTTATTATTTATATAAATACTTGAATTACAACAAGTAAGCATATATTTATCGCAGTTTAATCATCACGATGATGACCAACGGCATGATGGCGGTCTGGAGAAGCATGAAGCGGATAAGGACCTGCGGATCCGACCAGCCGAGGTTCTTGCGGCAATGGTCGTGGACGGGGAAGCGGTAGTGGTGGAGAAAGCGCACGAAGAGGCACTGGCGTGCGGCCTCCTCGTTGGTGGCGAAATTCTCGGGATGGATGGGCTTGACGGCGGCGGAGAGTGGCGGGCGCGTGTCGTAGCCGAGTTTTTTGAGGGTGCGCAAGAGGATGAGTTTGATGAGTCCGGCACCGCCGTTGACGAAGAGGATGGGGGCCGCGACCAGGAACATGAAGGGGTTTCCGGAGACAAGTACAGCCAGTCCGAGGAGCAGTCCGTAGAAGCGGCTGCCGGCATCACCCATGAGGACTTGGCTGGGCTGTGCGTTGTACCAGAGGTATGCGCAGAGTCCTCCGGCTGCGGTGAAGATGCAGGTCGCCCAGGAGGCGCCGTTCTCCAGGTGTGGCAGGAGCAAGTAGGAGGTGATGCCTTCGTGACCCATGACGCCGTAGAGGAAGACGCCCATGCCGAAGAGTCCGTAGAGCGCGAGGGAGCCCGCCACGCCGTCCACGCCGTCAGAGCAATTGACGACATTGATCATGAGCCAGAGGAGTGCGGTTCCGATGAAGACATAGAGCCACATCGGCACCAGGAAGGCCCCGCCCGGAAGCGGTCCTTTGACGAATGGCAGCCAGAGGGTCGGGCTGGCGGTTTCGGCGATTTGACTTTGCCAGTGACCGATGGTCCAGGCTGCCACGACGGAGATGCCCAGGTCGAGGAGTCCCTTCTTGAGTTGTCCCCAGTCGGCGCTGGAGCGGTCATCGAGATAACCGGTCATCATGATGGCGAAGAGGCAAAGGCCGATGATGGCATATTCGGCGAAGAATGGCATCGTGAAGAAGATGCACACCAGGAAGATGAGCGTGGTGATGAAGCCCGCGCCCGTGGGCTTGCCTTTCGCCTTTTCCGAGCCGGCGACGAAGTTCTTGCCACGGTCGTGGGGGAGGTGGTCCCACAGGCGTGGCAACAGCAGCCAGGTCAGGAGGGTGCAGCCACATGCGCCGAGGAAGATGAGAATCAAGTGGGATTGCAGGAGACGGAACGGTCCCCAGATGGCGCTGAGAAAGTGTTCGGCGAGGTACGGAAACATGGTTCAGGTTGATGACGTGATTGCGTGGTGAGGAAATAAGAAAAAGCCTTTGGGGAAGTTTTTATCCCCTTCGATTTCGCATCATTTTAGAGATGCTGTTGATGCAAATTTCTGTGTGTGGTCGAATTTCTGTTGGTGAGAGCATCTATCTGCGCAGGAAATGCACAGGACGCAGAAGAAAGTGGAAAGTCGTGTTGAGCAAGAGAAAGCCTTTTGGGCAGAAGTAGAAAAGCAACGCCGCGCTCTTTTTTAACCAGGACTTGTCGGTCTTCAAAATAGTCCGCCAGCTCCATTGGCAAGCCCGCCGATGCAGCCGCTGACGTAGTTTGCCGTTCGGATCCAGTTTTACGAAACAGGTTCCCAGCTCCAGGTGTTTCGCGCAGCAGAACACTTGATACTGGCCGATGGCCAGCTCTTCCAACGCTGGATGGCTTTGGTGGAAATACTGGAGCCGGTGTTCATAGATGTCGAAAACCGCCTGTTCGCCAAAATACTTCCACTTGTCGCCATGAGCGAGACTATTTTCGCGAAAACGATAGTGGTATAATGGGGAATTCAGACACGCACAAGAAGTGGCGGCGCCAATGACCTTGGCAGTCCATAAGACATCCTCAAATGGTTGGTTTTCAATGAATTCAATTTGTTCGACGAGGCTTCTGCGATAAAGCTTGTTCCAGACATAACTGCATAGTCTTTTGTCCCAGCAAAGCAGTTGTCTGAGAGCGTCTTCTGTGGAAAAGAGCGCTTGGTTTTCCGAAATGCCATTTGTCATGCGCGGTCGCGGTGAGGATTCCGTCTCGTTGTAAAATCGGCAGGTTGCCAAGTCCGCCCCGGTTTCCATCAAAGCCTTCGCGAGTTTTTCATACATTTCGGGTTCGAGCCAGTCATCGCTGTCCACAAAGCCGATGAGTTCTCCGGTGGCGAGTCTCACGCCGGCATTCCGTGCGCACGAGAGTCCTCCATTGGCCTGGTGTCGCACTTTGATTCTGTGGTCGCGTGCCTGCCAGGCGTCACAGAGGGCGGGGCATTCGTCAGGCGAACCGTCGTCCACCAGGATGATTTCGAGGTTTTGGTAACCTTGCGTCACGATGGAGACGACGCATTGGTCCAAATAATCGGCCACCCGGTAAACCGGAACGATCACAGAGATGAGCGGTGACTGGGTGGGCGATGTCATAGTGCAGGCGGGGCGGTGAGAGGACTCAGTCGGACTTGGCCGCAGGACAGAGGTCGGCGAGGACGCAGGAGTCGCAGTGGGGATTTCGGGCGGTGCAGGTGTAGCGTCCGTGGAGCAGCAGGTAGTGATGCGCGTTGAGGAGGTATTCCTTCGGGGTGCGCTTCATCAGAAGGGCGCTGACCTCCTCGGGTGTCTTGGCGGGGGCGATGGCGGTTCGGTTGGCGACGCGGAAGATATGCGTGTCCACCGCGATGACGGGCTGCCCAAAGCCCAGGTTCAGCACGACGTAGGCGGTCTTGAGACCGACGCCAGGCAAGGAGAGCAGTTCCTCAAGAGTGCCGGGGACTTCTCCGCCAAAGTCGTCGATGAGTTTTTGGCAGAGGCCCAGGATGGACTTCGCCTTGTTGCGGTAGAGCCCGATGGTCCGGGTGGCTTTCTCCAGCCCTGCCTGACCGAGCGCGAGGTAGTCCTGCGGAGTCTTGCAGCGTTCGAAGAGGCTCTCCGTGGCGGCGTTCACAGATTTATCCGTGGCCTGGGCGGAAAGCACCACCGCCACGATGAGTTCTAGGCGGTTGCGGAAGTGCAACTCGGGCTTGGGGTCAATGACCTCGGCGAGGCGGCGGTAGAGTTCCTTGGTTTGAGAGGTTGAAAGCATTTATTTCCAAAAAAGAATGCGGGTTTCGCCGAATTTCAGAGGAACTGCGAGGGTGTCGGTGTGTTCCACAAGCAGTGTCATTGTGGTGGCGTCGTAAATCGCGTCGGCTGGGGCGGGAAGGGTGAAGGTGATGGTATCGTCCCGAATGCCATGAAGTACGGCGAATCGTTCGTCGTCGGTGTAGAAGATGCACTCCTGGTCAGTGTAGAGATGCACTCCGGCGGTCTGGGCGGCCTTGCGCAGTAGCGACCAAGGCAGGGTGGTGGTCGCGTTGTAGATGGCGTTGTCCCGAAGAACGATGGCGTTCTCGCCGGAGGGCCAGCGAGCCAGCACGGTGTCCCCTGGCTGGGTGGCGACCGCCATTGCCATCGGGACCTCACCGTCCACCAGCCATTCGTCTGGCAGGCCGATTGCTTTTCCTTCTGGAGTTCCCATGACGCGCTGGAAAGTGCCATGCAGTGGTGTCACCTTGAAGCCTGTGAGTTCCTCCACCTGGGCAGGCGACAATCCGCATTCGGGATCCACGTAGCCTGGCGCGAAGCACCACAGAGCGAACTGCCGAGCGGCGCGTTCCTTGAGTCGGGCGCGTTCGGTGGCAGTCAATGCCCAGGCGTTCAGGTAGATGGCCAATTGGGCATGAGGCGGTGTCTCTGCCAACTGGTCGGTCAGGAGGTAATGTCCTACGCTGGTCCCCAGACGTGCCAGCGGCTGGCGAGAGGCGCTGATGAGCGGAGCCTGAGTGGGGGCGGGGTGGTTAAGCCAGCGGTCGGGATGGCCTGCTTCGCCAGGAATGAAGACGGCGGCCGTGGAATAACTGTAGGCCCGCTCGTCCACGAAGACCGCCACCTGCGGAAGAAACGGCGTGGGCTTCTCCAGTTTCCATTGGTCGGCTGGCTGGATGCGTTGCATCATCTCCCAGAGGGCAGGATCTTCAAACCAGCGAAAACTGCCCAGGTCCATCCACCAACTGCCGAGATTCCGCACCAGTTGCTGACCGAGATTCCGCAGAAGAATGTTCTGGGCACCCCAGCGGCTTTGGGCGTAGTCGTGGTTTCCAAGCCCGCCCGTGCTGCCGGAAATCGCCAAGTGGGTGCGGTCGTCATCCTCCATGAACCACATCTTTCCCGCCCGTAGAACAGACTCGACGGGGGCCATCTGGTAGCCACCTCCGCCCTCCAGACGGCCCCAATAGGAGACGGGGGCACAGAGGATGTCGAGGTCTGGCGAGGCGAGAACTTTCGCCAGGCAGTCGTGCCCAATGGCGGGCTGATGGAAGTTGGGTGCAGTCTCCAGAGAGTAGCCGTAGAAGGCAACGGTCAGGCGGGTCTGGCCGCAGAGTTCGCGGATGGTGTGGGCGAACTCCAGGAGGACATCGGCCATCGCGTCACTGAGGAAGTCGTTGTGGTCGATGAGGTCGCGGTTGGCGGAAGGCAACAGGAAAATGCCGTCCGTCAGGCAATTGACATAGCGTTCGGGAGGGGGGACGGAGGCAGTCGCCAGCGTGACGTCGGAGGTGCCCCAGGCCGCCTGCAACGCCTCGTCCGTCTGATATTTGCGGGCCAGCCATTCGCGCCAGGCGAAGACTTCGCAGAGACCATAGCCGCCTCGGTCGGGGGAATCTATCGCGCCTTCCCAGAACCACTCCTCGCAGAAGGACGGGCAGGGGTGATAACCCACGATATTCGCGCCGAATTTCTCCTCGATGTGCATTACCAGTTTTCGAATGCGCTCCTTGGCCTCCTGACGCCACAATGGCGAGCAAAAACTCTCGACAGGACGATGCGGGAAATGCGCGTCAGGCGCGAAGCCGAACATGTCGTCTGGATGCGCCTCGTGCCACCACTGCGGTGCCTTGACTTCGAAGCGTGGAACGATTTTGGCGTCGGGCATCACTTGGAGGATGTGCCCCAGCGTGGTGTCCACCACCACCCAGTCCTCTTCCTCTCCTGGACGCGGCCAAGGGCTGTCAAAGCAGGTGGAGACGAAATCCACGGCGGCTTCCTTCGCCAGCAGAAGCGTGTCCTGCATCACGTCGTATTTTTCCGAAAGGCAGTCATGGTAGTCCGGAAGAGCCTTGACGAAGATGCTGAGGCGGGCGGTGGCGTCCGCATTGGACCAGAAGGAGAGCCGATAGTCGTGGCCCGCCTTCAGGAGCATCTTCCTGGGAATCGTGTAGGCGTGGTAGGGAAGGGCGTCGGTCTGCATGGCGACGATGTTGCGCCAAGTGAGTTTCACGGCCGGGGAGCCATCGCGTCCGCCCTGTGGAGACCATTGGAGTTGGTAATCGGGCTGGTCTTGTGGAAAAAAGGAGATGATGTTTTCTTCTGGCGTGTCAAAGGTGACGAGGGGAAGGGGCGCAGTTCCGTCCGTGAGGTCTTCGAGTGCAAGGTCGTCCACCCACCAATTCAATTCGGGCTTGGAGAGGTTGTACTCATTGAGTTTGAAGTGGATGGTGACCTCTGCGTCGGTGTCCGTTTCGGCGGTGAAGAGGAACTGCCGTCGGGTCGGCTCTGCCATCAGGTAACTGCTGGCGTGGGGAATCTGATCCAGGGGACCAAAGATTCCCTGCTGGGTGCGGTTGTAGGTCCAGCGGGGACGCACCGCCTGTCCGTCCAAAAGGATTTGCGGTACGCCGTTGGTCACTTGGACACGTGCGTCATGCGCGAGCAATGACACGCAGGCGAGCAGGAGAATGAGCGCGAAGTGACGACGCATGGAGCAGTTCTAAAAGACCTTGTATTTCTCGCGGCGGTGTTCGTAGGAGGCGTCGTTGGCGAGGTATTTGGCCTCGTAGTCGGCGAAGTTGCCAGGGAACCAGATGAGTTTGCCGTCGCCCTCGAAGAGCAGCAGGTGGGTGCAGATGCGGTCGAGGAAGTAGCGGTCGTGGGAGATGACCATCGCGCAGCCCGTGAAGTCCATGATGGCGTTTTCGAGGACGCGCATGGTGTTGACGTCCAGGTC
>JAFZWH010000107.1 GCA_017617415.1 Victivallales bacterium
GAAGTCCACAGCCACACCAACTACTCCGACGGCACCGGAACCCCCGGCGGCTTGATGGCCGAGGCCGCCCTCTGCGGCATGGACTTCCTGGTCATCACCGACCACGGCACCACTTTGGGCGCCGAACGCCTCGCCGACGCGCTGGCCGCCGCCGGAAACCGCTTCCCCCTCGTCGTCGGCGAGGAGCTCACGCTGAACAAGGCCTATCACCTGAATTTCTTCCCGCTACAGCGCGTCGTCTCCCAGGAGCAGACCTACCGCGAACTGCTTGCGGACGCCCACGGGCAGGGTGCGGTCGTGATGCTCAACCATCCGATGACCTACGGCACCAACCTCCGGAAATTCTGGTATGGCGACTTCCGCGGCACCGGCCTGGATGCCGTGGAGCGCCGCATCGAATATCTCGACCGCTGGCGTGCAGAGGGCACCGCGCCAGTTGTCCTGGGCAGCACGGACACCCATGCGGGCATCTTCGGCAACCTCGAGCGCAGCGTCGTCCTGGCGGACGAGCCGAGCGGTCCCGCGCTGGCCGACGCCATCCGGAACCGCAAGGCGGGAATGCTCGCGCCGAACCTTCCGCAGTACATCGTGGCCGACGCGCCGGTCGTTGAGGCCGTCCGCGCCGCTCTGGCCGACCCCGAACTTCCGGCGCTGCACGCCCGCCGTCTCGCCAATGCCTTCGCCGACACCGACTTCGCCAAGCTGCTCCAGCTGGCCCCCGACGGCACTGGCGCCCATTGCACCTGGGGCGACGGCAATCCCGACGAGGTCATCCTTCCGCTGGACGATTGACTCCGGATTCCTGTGGAATCACTTCGCCCAGACGACCAGATTTCCTGAATCGGACAGGAAAAGTGCACCCAAACGAATTTTGAGGCCAACCGAAACAAACATGAAAACAAACATGAAAGCACGATTTTTGCTGGTCTTCTCCGTGGCGGCGATTTTTGCCGGCGGTTGCCTGTATGCGGACAACGCCGTCGGGAAGTCGTCCGTTTTCACGCGTATAGAGCAAGGTACGGTGGACGACGGGTGTCTGCGCATCGGCGAGAAGTATGTGAAGCTGTTCGAGACGGACTTTGCGAAGGCGGCGGACGCCGCGGAGTTCTCTGCCGAGTGGCAGCCAGCCGCAAACTACGAGGACAAGTTGTCGATTGAACTGGGCGAACACGCTGGGATGCGCGGGCTGCGGATCACCCGCCGCGACCAGCCGGGGACCTCCGCCGACACGCTCTTCAGTCTCGTGACGAAGCCCTTTTCGGTCCAGCCAGGCGGACGTTACCGCCTGACCATCGGCGTGAAATCCAACCTGAACCTGAACATGGTCTATTACCGCGGCTGGGGCGAGTCGTGCCCAAACTGCATCGAATGGCAAAACACGTCAGGAACCGTCGTGGACAACACCGACCTCGCATACCATGCCGTCCGTCGGGACCAGGTGTGCGAGAACATATTTGAGGGCGAGATCCCTGCGGGGGCGTCGAAGGCCGTCGTGGTTCTGGGCGCGGACGCCCCGAATGTCGGTCCTTGGGATCATGTGCTTTTCGCACAGGTGCGCTTCGAGGGCACGGCGGCAGTCAAGACAATGTATCCCTCCTGCGCCGCCGTCTCCCGAGCACTTTATGTGAACCACGCCGAGTCCTTCGCCTGGGAGGCCGACCTTCCCGCCGGCGCCGCCATCGCCTTCCGACTCTTCCGCTGCGCCGACCAGAATGGCGAGCCCGACGGCAACTGGGAGGGACCGCTGGAGGTCCCCGCCGACGGCTTCGCCACGCCGTGGGAGAAGTGCTGGCTGCGCTACGAGGCCACGCTGACCGCCTCGCCGGACGGCGCCACGCCGACCTTGAAGCGCGTGGTTTGTGGGGATGCCGTGGATGCCAATTGGCGTGGTGCGGATGACGCGGGCCCCGTCATTCGCCAACTCTCGCCAGTACGCACGCCAGACCCGAAGGTCCCTGTCGAGTTCGAGGTCGCCGACGATTCGGCCATCGACTGGGGCAGCCTCCAGGTCACGCTGGACGACGATGACATTACGGCGCAGGTGACACGCGCTCCCGGCGGCCGCCTGGTCTATGCGCCGGACAACGGCCTTGCACCGCTGGAGGGCGACGCGGTGAAGCATGGCGATGCGAACTTCCATGTGCTGAAGGTCTCCATCAAGGACGAACTCGGTCATGAAGCCTCGGGTTTCGGCTTCGTCCATGTGACGGAACGGACCGCGCCGAACCACGTCTCCCTGCGGGAAGACGGCGCCGTGCTGGTGAACGGCAAGCCCTTCTTCCCCATCGGCATCTACGGTGTCAACAAGCGCGACTTCAACGGCAACGACTTCGACAACGCCCTTCGCGGGCTGAAGGAGGCCGGCTTCAACACCGCCCACACCTACCTCGGCAACCCCTATGGTGGCTCCAAGGAGATGAACGACTTCCTGGCGGCGGCGGAGCGCCAGGGGATAATGGTGTTCATCAACGCCGCTGCGACCGCCAATGACCACACCCGCAATTACGCCAACCTCCTGCGGCAGTTCTCCAGCCCCGCCATCCTTGCCTGGTACATCGGCGATGACACCGCCACCTACGTCAACGCCGACGACCTGCGGCGCTGGCACGAACTTGTCCGTCACGTGGATCCCGACCACATCACCGTGCAGGCCGACTGGATTTCTCCGAACCCGGAAGGTTACTCGAACTACTACCCCTTCGTCCATTCGACGGACGGCATCCACCCCGAAATCTACTGCATTGACGAGGGCAAGGACGAAGAGACACTTGCCTCCAGGCTCATCGAGTCGATGGAGGACGTGCACCGGGACATCGAGCGTAACGGCAGCCCCGTCAAGACCGTCTGGCCCATTGTCCAGTACTTTTCGGCAGGGAAATGGTACCGCTTCCCGACTTTCGAGGAATTGCGCGTGATGAGCTACGAGGCCATCATCCATGGCGCCAACGGCATCACCTGGTGGTACTACGGCGGAGGCTACAACGGCGCGACTCATACCCCCGAAAACTGGGAGACGATCCGCCATGTCGCCACGGAACTCCATGCGCTCTCCGAAGTCTTCCTGGAATCCGAGCGGCTGCCGTTTGAGGCGACCATCACCGAGGGCCCCCAGAACGACAAACTCGACTACCCCTCCATTAGCGTGCTGGCCAAACGCCACGACGGCAAGCTCTACCTCGTCTGCGCCAACTCCGCCAAGGCCGAGGTCGAAATGGAAATCCCCTGTCCAGGCATGGCGAACGCCCGCGTCTGGTTCGAGGAACGCGAGGTCGCCCTGTCGGACGGCGTGTTGCGGGACCACTTCGCGCCCTTCGGAGTGCATGTTTACGAACTGGAATAAGGGTACTTTGGTTGCCAAAATGCGCCTCTGTGGTGTTACCTCGTATTCAATGCGAGGCTTCACGCCATTGCCCGAGTGCAGAACATTGACCTTCCATCTCTTTGCTGGCGGGATGCCAGCAGTACTCTCTCATCCATGACCACCAAAACCGTCACCACCTATCAGTGCGGCACGCTGACCTACACTCTGCCGCGGCTCCTCTTCGTGCTCTTCTGGATCGTCGTCGGCAGCGCGGTGGTGGCGGTGGGCACGCAGTTGCCCTCCATCATGCTGCCGGTGCAGCTGAAAGAGCTGGGCATTTCGGAGACGGCGAAGGTCTTCCTGCTGTCCACCATCGGCCAGGTTCTGAACGTGACCGTCTGCCCCTACATCAGCGTGGCGAGCGACTGGCACCGCGGCAAGTGGGGGCGGCGCATCCCGTACATCTTCCTCTCCACGCCGCCAATTGCCTTCTCGCTGGTGATGTTCGGCCTTTCGGGGCAAATCGGCAATCGTCTGGCGGGCTGGACGGGCGTTGCGCCCGTGACCATGACCATGGCCGCCCTCGGCCTGACGGTGTTCCTCTTCCAGTTCTTCAATATGTGGGTGAACTCGGTCATCTGGTACATCTTCAACGACATCATCCCCGTCAAGTTCATCAGCGCATCGATGGCGGCCTTCAAGATTGGCCTGGCCGCCGGTCCGGCGCTCTTCCACTATTTCCTATTTAAATATGTCGCGGACCATCCCACGCTGCTCTACTGCGGCGTCGCGCTGCTCTACCTGGTGGGCGTGTCGCTCTTCTGCCTCTTCGTCAAGGAGGGCTCCTATCCGCCGCTGACCGAGGAGCAGCTTGCCGAAAAACAGAAGCCCCTGGTTGAGCGTCTGCTCGGCAAGTTCAAGGGGCTGGGCGTCTTCGTCAAGGAGTCCTTCTGCGGTCGCATCTACATCTACAACTATCTCCTCACCATACTCTTCAACTGCGCGGCCTGCTCCGGACTGTTCGCCCTGTATATGTATCAGGAACTGGGGCTCTCTGACGATGTAATCGGCAAATTGAACGGTCTAACTGGCATCATTGGCTCTGTCGGCATCCTGACGGTCTCGGTGCTGTTCGTGAAATTGGTGAACCGCTGGCACCCGACCCGCGTGGTCATCTACTACCATTTCGCCCTGGCCATCTCGGCGCCATTGGCACTGCGCTGGCTCTTTGGAACCCTCCCGCCATTGGTCTTTCTCTGGACCAGTGTCGTGTCCTCCATTGTTCTGCTTTGCTTCAACGGGATGTATGCCATTTGTAGCCTTCCGATGGAGATGTTCCTCTTCCCGAAGTCCCGCTTTGGATCCTTCTGCTCGATGCAGGCGCTGCTCCGCTCCTTCTTCTTCATGCTGGTGAGCCTGCTGGTCGGCGGCTTCTTCGACCTGCTCAAGAGCCACTACGCCGCCACGATTGGCAACCCGAACTTCGCTTTCCGATATGTCGAAGCCTGGATGCTTCCCTGGCGCTACATCATCGTGCTTGTCGCCTTCCTCCTCTACCGCGAGTGGGGGCGCGCCGGCGGTCTGCGTAGTTATGCGCCACCGGCCCCTTGGGAATCCTCTGGCCGCGAGCCGATGGAGACTTTGCCGGTCAGGCGTGTCTCCCCGAGGGCGTTACTGTGCGTGCTTCCGGTCATCGACACAATCTTCGCATTCCTCACTATCCTCCTGCCGCTCTACGCCGTCTGGCACTGCCGCTGGCGGACAGGAATGCCCGCGCCTGACGTATCGTCCATCCTGAACCACCTGCGCTCCGGTGGCGAACCGGAACTGCTTCGGCAGTATCTGATAATGCCGACTGTTTTGGCACTGGTGGCAGACGCCATCTGGCTCGCCCTGCGCGTGCGTCTCGCACGCAGGGCGCGTCGCATCCTGCGCGGCGAGGAAGAGCACCGGGGGCTGCTCCATCCTGGAATGGCCCTGGTTATCCTGCTGAGCTGCGTCGCTGACATGATGCTCCAAATGGGTGGCATCTCCTTTGCCCAGGGAGCCATCGGCTATGTCACCAACACCTTGGTCGGCGTCGCGATGCTCCTCATGGCGGTGATGCTGACCATCCTCGACCGAATGGAGACAGGCCTGCCCCAGCCGGAAGAACTGGCGAAGGAGTGACTTTTCCGTCCAATTAGCAAGCAAGGTGTTTTTATGCTGAAGAAGTTGGTAGTTTGTACAATGCGTAGGGAGGAAACATGAGGGCTTTCGCCAGAGAGACCATCGTCCGTCACGAGATTTGGGAGCGTGACGGGTTCATCCCTGCCAAGGGCGTAGTCAGCATTCCGTTCGAAGTGAAGAAATCCAAGGCCCCCGTGACGCATCGTCTGAGGCTACTTGGGGAACCCGACTACTTCTGGAAATGGCGCACGGAATGGGGAGCGCCATACGCCATCGCGATGTCGATTGACGATGCCCTGACGACCCGCGACACTTTCCACGAGACCTTCGCGCTGGAGTTCCCCTGCCATGGCGACGCGCATCCGAGAAACGCATACGTCAAACTTTTCCAGGAGGATTTGCGCCCGGGGGCGCGATGCGTGTTCTCCATTCCGGTCAAGACCGCGGATTTCAAATGCGATGGCGAAGCCGGTGCGCATCTGGAAATCTACTATGCGAAAAAGGGACGCCATCCCAACGACGTCTTTGATTTGCCCGACAAGGTGGTTGGCCTTTCCTTCCCTGAAGCCACAGCCGACTGGACGGTGGTGAAGAAATCCTTCACAATGCCCAGGAAGGCCGTCTGCGCCATTCTGAGGATCGGCGTGAGAAAAGCGACGGGAAAACTCCTCGTCGGTTCGCCCAGGCTCGTATTTGACGGCGGCGAAAATGTCATACCGATGCTGGCGAGAACACAAAGCCGCATGGCGAAACTCAACTACCTTGGGGAAAATCTTTCACGACGGGACTGGCTGGAATGCGCCGTCGAAATCGACGGCAGGGAGATTTTCCGGGGCGAGAAGTACACGGGAATCGTTCGCCGTCCCGAGTTCACGTTTGAGGCCGGAACCCTGAAGCCGGGAAGACATCTCTTCACGCTGCGGCTCCTGAACGACTACGAAAACGCCGTCGGCTTCATCGTCCAGGGGCTTGAACTCCATACGCTGGGCAACCACGATTTTGAATTTATCGGGGCTCCCGAGACGGCAGCGCCGGGCAAGGAGTTCACGGCCGTCGTGCGCACGACAAGGGCGGGCGTGGCCATCAAGGCTGGCGACCGACGCTTCGCCTTTGCAATGCCCGGACTTCACGGCATCCGGCTGAAAGCGCCTTCAAGAGGGATTAGGACATTCACGCTCGCCAGTGGCAGTTTCAGTGACGACTTCACGGTGACGGCGGCGCCGCCTTCCATGCCGACAATCTATCTCGGCACCGGCGACTCCATCTACATTCCCCAGACCGCCGAAGACATGGAGCGCTATCTCGAATGGTATGTCGCAAAACACATCGGCAACTGCATTTGCTTCCGTCATTCCTATCGGTGGGGCGGCGGAAGAAGCCTCAACGAGCCGATGTGGCGCAGGATCATCGCCGTGCTCAATGAAATCGGTCTGCACTACACGGTCATGGTGGACGGGCGTGAACTGCCGGGCATGACGGCGAATCCGCCCGAAAGCCTGCTCAAAGGGCCGTTGTACCTCGGGCGACGCGCCCACGAGAACGACGGCGCGTTCTGCTACTGGAAAAACACCCTCTGGTTTGGCGAGCCGTTCCCAGAGCCATACGGCGACATTCTCTCCAGGACAGTCAATCCAGGCGGCATTCAGCCGCATGTCCGCCCGAAACGTTCAGGCGACAAGGCGTGGTGGTTCTTCAATCCGGAACAGTCGAGAAATGTCAAGGAGGCCGCAGAGTATTTCGTCGCCAACCTCAAAGACGCCAGGGGCGAATCAACCAGACATTCCGGTCCGTCCACGCTCTTCCGGTACTTCTTTCAGGCTGGCTACAAGAGTCTGTTCGCGGAACAGATGTATGGTCCCGAGGAAGTTGTCCTGTCCTCCCTGCGCGGTGCGTCCAGGGCGTATGGCGCGGAGGGCTACGGCACGCATCTTGCGACGCAGTGGAGTTCCGTCCCGCTGGATTGCCCTGGCCACGCGGCGCGCTATTTTCTGTCGCTGGCGGTGAGTTACCTGCACGGTGCCACGGAAATCAACACGGAGGAAGGCCTCTGGCGCATGGAGAAGCATTATGCGGACTATGACCGCTTCAGCCATAACTGCGCCATCCACCAAGAGGCGCACGAGAAATTTCGCAAGTTCATGGAGACCCATCCAAGAACCGGCCGTCTCGTTACGCCAATCGCATGCATCCAGGGTCGATATGATGGTTGGCGCTGTTTCGGGCGGGACAATGTCTGGTGCAACGAGGGAGACCAATGGCGGTTCGGCAAGGCCGAGGAGTCTTTCGACCTCATCCGTCTGTTCTATCCTCGTAGCAGACTGGACTCCATCTATATCATGAACTGTCAGGATGAGCCACAAGGCTGGTACACCGGAACCCCATACGGCTACACTGACCTGTTCCCGTTTGAAGGGGACTGGTCGGGTTACTCCGCCGTCTCTTTCCTCGGTTGGCACACTTACAGAAACGGCGACGGCGAGAAGATGCTCGAATATGTCAGGCAAGGCGGTCATCTTCTGCTATGCCGCAGACATTTGAACACTTCGCTTTCGCGAAACGGAATGGTCAGGCTTCCCGCCGGCGACAAGGCACTGAACACGATGCTTGGCGACGGATGGAGACACGCGACTGGCGTGCGGACGGCGCAAGTCGGCAAGGGACTCGTCTGCTTTGTCGCGTCGGACGACTGGCCGGGCGCGTCAATCCAAGACCAATACGAGGAATGCCTAAAGAATCTGACGGAACATGCCGTGAGGCGCGAAATGGAACGCGGCTGGTTCAAGTCGAATCAGGACGTCGAGTTCGCCTGCTACGAGCAACCTGACGGCTCGCGGGTCTTCTATCTGCTTAATGTCCGCTGGTGGGATCGCAAATGCTCCCAAGCGGTTTTCTGCCTCGGAAAACGCAGGAGGAGTGTCATGGTCCCCTTCGGCGAAATCGTCGAATTCAGACCCTGAACCGGATTTCCTAACAATGCCCGACATCTTTTTACCACCCCAAACCCACTAACAAGAGGAATAGAACATGCAAGGAACCTTCCGTTTTTCGTTCGGGCCGTGGAATATCCACGAGGGCGCCGACCCCTTCGGTCCCGCCGTGCGCCGCACCATCCCCTTCAACGAGAAGCTCGAGCAGTACAAGCGGCTCGGCTTCGACGGCATCCAGTTCCATGACGACGACGCGGTGCCCGACCTGGCGGAGCTGACCCCCGCCCAGATCATCGCCTCCGCCGCCGAACTCAAGAAGGTCCTGGACGACCACGGGCTGACCGCCGAGTTCGTCGCCCCCCGAATGTGGTTCGCCCCCCAGACCATCGACGGCGGCTACACCAGCAACTGCGCCAAGTGCCGCGAGTACGCGATCGAGCGCAGCAAGCGCGCCATCGACATCGCCAATGCGCTGGGCGCGCGCAACATCGTGCTCTGGCTGGCGCGCGAGGGCACCTACATCCGCGAGGCGAAGGACCCCGTCGTCGCCACCGAGCGCATCGCCGCGGCGCTGCAGGCCATGCTGGACTACGACAAGGACATCCGCGTGATGATCGAGTCCAAGCCCAACGAGCCGGTGGACCAGGCCTACATCCCCACCATCGGCCACGCCATCGCCATGGGCCTGATGACCACCGACCCCTCCCGCGTGGGATGCCTCATCGAGTCCGCCCACTCCATCCTCGCCAACCTCTGCCCCTCCGACGAGATGGGCTTCGCGCTCGCCCACAGGAAGCTCTGGAGCGTCCACCTCAACGACCAGAACGGCCTCAAGTTCGACCAGGACTTCACCTTCGGTGCCGTGGACCCGCGCCGCGCCCTCAACCAGGTCCGCGTGCTCGACAAGCACGGCTACGGCAACGACGGAGAGTGGGTCGGGCTCGACGTGAAGGTGATGCGCACCCAGAAGGAGGGCGTGGACCTCAAGCACCTCGAATACAGCCGGAAGATCTTCCTCAAGCTGCTCGAAATCTCCCGCTCGCTGGACGACAGCCAGATCGGGCAGCTCGTGGCCGACCGCGACTACGAGGAGCTCAACTACTACATCCTCAACGCCATGCTGAAGGGCTAGCGCCACCCCAAACGACGACCCAAGGAGGAAAACAGATGTCACGCAAACTCAGAATGGGCATGGTCGGCGGAGGCTATGACGCCTTCATCGGCGAAGTCCACCGCATCGCCGCCAGAATGGACGGCGAGGTCGACCTGGTCAGCGGTGTCTTCGGACGGGACGCGGCGAAGTCCGCGCAGTTCGCCGAGGGGCTCCACCTGGCTCCCGGACGCGGCTACGCCGACTACAAGGACATGATCCAAAAGGAGCTGGCGCTTCCGGAGGACGAGCGCATCGATTTCGTCACCATCTGCACGCCGAACTTCTGCCACTACGAGATCGCCAAGGCATTCCTGGAGGCCGGCTTCCACGTCGTCTGCGAGAAGCCCCTCGCCATGAACTCCGCCGAGGCGCTCGCGTTGGAGGCGCTGGTGAAGCAGACCGGCAGGATGTTCTGCCTCTTCCACAACTACACCGGCTACCCGATGGTCCGCCAGGCCCGACAGCTGGTCGCCAGCGGCGCCCTGGGCAAGATCCGGAAGGTCAACGTGGAGTACTCCCTGGGCTGGCTCGCCGCCCCCAACGCCGGCAAGCAGGCCGCCTGGCGCGTCGATCCCAAGCAGGCCGGCATCTCCGGATGCATGGCCGACATCGGCACCCACGCCCAGAACATCATCGAGTTCATCACCGGAATGCCCATCCTCGAGGTCTCCGCCGACCTCGCGACCTTCGTGCCCGGACGCCGGCTCGACGACGACGGCAGCGTGATGCTCCGCTTCGCCGACGGCGTGCGCGGACTCATCTTCGCCAGCGAGGTCGCCACCGGCGAGGAGGACAACTTCATCGTGAAGATCTACGGCGACAAGGCCGCCCTCGAATGGCGCCAGATGGAGCCGGAGAACCTCATTCTCCGCTCCAACGACGCGCCCGTCCAGATCATCCACCGCGGCTGGCCGGGCACCGGCGACGAGGCCATGCGCTTCTCCCGACTGCCCGCCGGACACCCCGAGGGCTTCATCGAGGCCTTCGCCAACCTCTACAGGATGTTCGTCGAGGCCGTCCGCACCGGCGTGCCGGGCGACTATCCGTCGGTCTCCGACGGCGTGGCGGAGATGCGCTTCCTGGAAGCCATCGTCGCCAACTCCGGCGGCGCCGAGAAGTGGACGAAAATCCCGCGATAGCAGGGTGCAGGACGGGAGACCGAAGACCGAAGACGGGTCAGGACGAGAGACGGAAGACCGAAGACGGGTCAGGACGAGAGACGGGAGCCGCGAGACAGAATGTCTTCAGTCTCCAGTCCTTCAGTCTCCAGTCCTTCAGTCTCCAGTCCTGCCGCACCCCTTGCTGGACAGTTACTAAAACTTAAAACCAATAACATAAATACAATTCAACCAAGGAAATCACCCATGAAACTGGCAATTGACGGCGGAAGCAAAGTGTTCGAGCAGGGCGCCCCGGTCCCGGTGTGGCCGCCGGTCTATCCGGAGACCGCGGAGAAACTCAAGGAGCTCTATCTGGGCCATCGCTGGTCCTTCTACGGTCCGCTCGAGGTGGAGTTCAACGAGCGCTTCGCGGAGTTCACGGGCGCGAGGAAGTCCGTGATGATGGCGAACGGCACCGTCACCCTGGAGATGGCGCTCCAGGCGATGGGCGTCGGCCCCGGGGACGAGGTCATCGTCCCGGCGCACACGTGGATCGCCACGGGCGAGGCCGTGTACTACCGCGGGGCCGTCCCCGTGGTGGTGGACGTCGAGCCCGACACCCTCTGCCTGGATCCGGAGAAGCTCGAGGAGGCCATCACGCCGAAGACGAAGTGCATCATCCCCGTGCACCTCTTCGGCTCCATGGCGGACATGGACCGCATCATGGAAATCGCCAGGAGGCACGGCCTCAGGGTGCTGGAGGACTGCGCGCACTCCCACGGCGGATTCTGGGACGGCAGGCACACCGGCACCATCGGCGACGTGGGCTCCTTCTCCTTCCAGGAATCCAAGATCCTCGCGTCCGGCGAGGGCGGGGCGTGCATCACCAACGACGAGGAGCTCGCCGTCGTGATGGGGCGCATCTCCCACATCGGATACCAGTACGGCGCCAAGCGCGGCGAGGCGGGCGGGCGTCCGCCGATGGGCGAGATCTGCCACAACTACCGCGTGACGGACTTCCAGGCGCTGATCCTGCTCTCGCAGCTCGAGCGCCTCATGGAGGACAGCCGGCTGCGCGCGAAGAACGCCGAGTACCTCCGCGAGCGGCTGAACCGGATCCCCGGCGTGCGCGTGCAGGCCGCCGGACGCAAGGCGACGCTCCAGTCGTACTACCTCTTCGCCGTGATGATCGACCACACGCGCCTGAAGCCCGGCGTCGATCTGGCGAAGGTCGTCGCGGCCCTCCAGGCCGAGGGCTGCCCCGTCGGCAAGGGCTGGGGCGACGTGATGTACAAGCAGATCCGCTGGACCCTCACCCCGGACATGTACCGCATCGCCAGCAGCGCCGTCGCCGAGGAGGTCGTCTACAAGCGGCTGATGGTCTCCGACCTCATGGCGCTGATGATGCCGCAGGAGGCCCTCGACCTCTACGTGAAGTGCTTCGAGAAGGTGATGGGAGAGTACTACGCGGGCTAGACGACAGGCGGAACATCTTCTACCGCAACATCGAAAGGCTCCTGGGCAAGGAGTGGTGACAAGCTGTTGAAATTCCCCGAATGTTCTCGACATTGCCGATTCTCTATGGAAGCCGACGGTGGCCCCGCGGCGACGATCCCGCGCCGGAGGAGCACTCCCTTCCGACTCGCCAGGAAGTCTGTGCCGAAGACGGGCGTTCACAACCCGTCTCCCCAACGCCATCCTCGCCACCTCCCCAGGCTGATGACCACGAGCCGCCACCTGGTCGCCCGCCCGCAAGTTGATGGTTTTCTGACAACATGTTACAGAACAACTACTTGATTCTGAGGTTATAAGCTCCTGCTATCCATAATGCAAATCCACGTCTCCTTTAATGACCATAAGTGTGCCGTACTGGATGGGCAAGGCGAATGCGAACGCCTCGCCCTGCCCATTCCGGCGGCCACCACTGGTCTGTGCAGAGTCAAGTTCTCCTTCCCGCTCCGAGACATCCAGCAGTATTGGACACCGAATAGCGAGGGCGTCTGCAATCGCCTCTCCTGGAACTTCGATGTCCTCTGTGGCGCACAGAACAAATTTCCCCTGGTGGTATTCTTCAGCCGTGCCGGACAGAACCGCCTGACCTTTGGAACGGATGACCTGGTGGACGACACGCGCATCCATGCCGCTGTCAACCAGGCCGCCTGCACCTATGACATTACCATCGAAATCGCCTGCTGCAAGGAAACGGAGATCATCCATCTGATGCTTGACAAGCGAGATGTCCCATGGATGGACACCCTGGCAGATGCCCGTTCCGAATTGCTCCCAAAGTCGCTGCCGCAGTTCCCCGACGCAGCATGGAACCCTGTCTTCTGTACCTGGTACGCGGTTCATGGCGAAGTGGATGCCAAGTGGGTGGAAAAGACCGCCCCGCTGGCCAAAAGTCTCGGCTTTACTACCCTTATCGTGGACGACGGATGGTGCTACCACGAATACAAACGACTCTCCCCCGAAACACTACCAACTTGGTACCAGGACATTGGAGACTGGAACGTCGCCCCAGAGAAATTCCCCGACATGCCGACGCATGTAAAACGTATCCAGGCTTTGGGCATGAAATACCTCGTCTGGACCACCGCGATGCTCTGGGGAATACGGTCTAGACGCTATGCCAACCACCCCGAGGCACTCACCGACTACCCAGTGGACTGCAACTGCCGCAGATTTGACGCCACGCATGAGGAAGTCGGACGTGAAATCGCTGGTCGGCTGGGCGAGCTGGTCGCGGAAAATGGCCTTGACGGGCTGAAGGTGGACTTCATCGACGTCGTGCCAAACAGCCTTGCGCACCCTAATGGGCGCGCCTCGCTGCACCTTACCCAGGCCATCAGCGCCGCCATCCGCAACGCCTGCCCGCAAGCCCTCATCGAATTCCGCCAGAACTACGACACGCCCCAGATGCTCCCGTATGCCACGCAGTTCCGCGCGACGGACGCGCCCTTCGACTACATTCTCAACTTCGAGCGGGCGGTGCAGATCCGGCTCTGCCTGGGCGACCGCATTCCCGTCCACGCCGACCCTGCCTATTGGGCAGCGGACGAAACGGCGGAGAACATCGCCAGACACATGATTGCGATGCTCGTCGGCGTGCCGATGCTCTCGATGGACCTGACCAGCCTTCCGCCTACGACCGCCACAATCATTCGCCATTGGCTTGGCTTCTACAACGCCCACCGCGCTGTGCTGAACCTCGGACACTGGGAGTTCGGTTTTGCCGACACCACATGTGCCTGGGCCTGCGCAGATGACGGCCATGAACGCATCATCATCGTCAGCGACGCGGCACACTTCATTGAACCACTTGACCATACGACCGCTGCCAATACCACCTGGCTCCTCAATCTCTCGACGAAACCCATCCCCTGCCACGGCGAAACCTTCGGTCCTGACGGCATACCCGCTGCCTCCAACGCCATCCCCTGTGGCGGCTATGGATTTTTCGCATCACGGTAAGTGCCACCATAGGAAATAACTGCTTCTAACTTCTCACCCCTGCCGACGGGGCGCCGGCAGTACGCACCTCTCACCTCCCATGTCCTTTCCATTTCTCATCGTCCGCCAGATGTGCGGTGTCCACGGCGCACATCTGGACTTCATGCGAGAACTGCTGGAAATCAACCGGAAGTATCCCGGGTCCTGCGATGAATACTGGATGGACGCGGATACGCCCTTCTGTTATCCGACACTGGAGATGGAACGCTCCTACAACGAGGAGTTCCGTGCCTTCCGCGAGGAGTGCGAAAAGGTCGGCATCGCAATGGGCTTCCAGCGTTGTCCGACACTCGGCCATTGCGTGATGAAGCTCTCGGAGCACACGGATCCGCGTCTGGGTGCCGATGACATGCAGCTTGACGCCCAGGGGAAACTGCTCGAAGGACTGCTCTGTCCGACCTCGCCGAATGTCCTGGAATATGTCTATGAACGCACCAAGGCCACTCTGGAGGTGCTTCGGCCGAGTTCCTTCTGGATTGACGACGACCTGCGCATGGGCGTCAGCAAGCCCGAAGGCTGTTTCTGCCCGCGTTGTCTCGCGCAGTTCAATGCGGAGACGGGTGGAAACTGGACCCGCGAGGAACTGGGCCGTCGTCTCAATGACCCGACCGGCGACTTTGAGCCGGTTCGTGCGCAGTGGTGCCAGTTCCACGCCCGCAACAACGCATCGGTGATGGAGACCTACCGCCGGGCGGTGGACGAGGTGATGCCGGAATGCCGTCTTGGATGGCAGACCACGATGCAGACCTGCCTCTACAACGGACTGGATTACACTCCCGTTTATCGGGCAATGTCCGGTCCACGCGGATGCTCCGCCAACATCCGTCCGGGGGTTGGATATTACTTTGAGGACAGGGAAATCAGAACTCTTTTGCTCGCGGCATTTGAGGTGCTGGTGGCCACCGCCCGGGCGGTGCAGTTCCCGCAGATGGAGCAGATCTGCTACGAGGGCGAGAACTACCCGCATACCGGCCAGCTCAAGTCCGCCCGGTTGATGATGATCGAATGCGCCTATATGATTGGTTGCGGTTGCAATTCCCTCACCGTCTATTGGCATGACCCCGAAAACCGCGAGCCACGCTCCAATTATGAGCACTTCGCCAAGACCTGCGCCGAATGGCGGCCCTTCCTGAAGGCACTAGCCGACCGCCTCTCCGGCACCGTGAACTCCGGAGTCACGCAACTGGTCGGACCCAGCCATGCCAATATGCCCAATCATGGACATCCCAACGACAATTGGCGAAACCATTGGCTGGGGAACCAGATGGCGCAGCTCTGGAAACAGGGCATTCCGATGACCGCGCCCGACGGCGCCACCGACGCGCGCCTCGGTATCCTCACCGAACGCCAAATCGGCGGCTACACCGACGACGAACTGCGCACCATGCTTCAGGGGAATGTGGTGGTGGACGCGCAGACGCTGGAACGCCTCAACGAACGCCTCCCAGACTGGGCTTTCACCTCAATCAAACCTCTGGAACCCAATCCTGGTCTGATGGAGGTCTTCCCGAATGGCCGATCCTGCTGGAATTTCGCGCCGCTGCGCGCCATCCAGGTGCAGGACGAACGCGCCCCGGGAGTCCGTGTCTTTAGCCGCATCGGACAGCATTACTGCAGCGTGATTGCGGACAATGCCACGCCGCCGGGCATCGGCCTTCCCGCATTGGTTCTCGTGCCTACCCGCTTCGGTGGACGCGTGCTGGTCGTCGGCGGGCTGGGCTTCTGGGAATACGGCACTGCCGACCGTATCGCGGTGCTCCGCGATGCGCTGGACGCCGCCGCGGCCAAGCCGCTGCCCATTCGGATGCTCTCCGCCCACCCCGTCTCTCCCGTCGTGCGTGTGGATGCCGAGGGCCGCACCAAGTTGGTGGTTCTGATGAATGACTTTCTTGAAGCGACCGACGGTCTTCAAATGGTGGTGCGCAGACCGTGCGGCACCGTCGCCCGCTGGCTCTCCCCGGAAGGCGACGCCAATGATATTTTGGCAACTTTCCCGCCTGGAACCGAGGAACTCACCATTTCTTTGCCGACTATCCCCGCACGCGGAATCGGCGCTCTGGCGTTGGAATAATTATTGTCGGACAGGGACGGCGAAATATCCGCCGTACTGCAATGTGTCAGATTTCCTCGGCGAGGAGAAGTTCCTCGCCGTGGAATATCACGCAGAGCCGGATGAGCGTCACGGAACCCTTCGGACGGAGGCGCCACTCCTGGGCGAGACGGTGGTCGGCGACATACTGGTCGGCCTGCGCCTTGGCGTCGGCGAGCAGATGCTTCTTGGCCGTCTCGGAGACCTTCTCGCCCTTCTTGATATACTTGACCTCGATGAGCGCGCCGTAGCGCAGGAACGGGAAACTGGCCAGGTCCGGCTGCATGGTCAGGTCGGCGAAGCCGAAGTTGGCCAGATGCTCGGTACGGACCAGCAGCGAGCGGCTGGTGGTGCACAGCGTGGCCAGGGCGGTCTGCACGGCCTTCTCGCCGTCCAACAGGTCACGCGGCGAGAGTAGTGCCCTGACCTCCTCGGCGGCCAGGGCGATGGCGGGACGCCAGTCGCCGGTCTTGGCCATCTCGCCCAGGAGGTTCGCCAGCTCCTGCGTACGCGGATTCACTTTATAGACGTCCTGGTAGCCCGACAGCACGAACTGCGCGATACACGAGCGCATCGCCTGGTTCGGGATGACCAGCCGCAGTCCCTCCGGACCCTCGCTGCCGATGGTGAGCATCCCGTAGTAGAAGAACAGCGACAGGAAGTTGGCGGGGCGGGTGAGGGTCTCGGCCTGGAAGGAGTCCACCAGCTCGGTGAGGAACGAGCCGTCGGCCACCAGCCTCTCCAGGGCAGCGAACTTGCCGTTGAGCCGGCCGTCGGTGGTAACCAGGTGGCGCAACTTGTAGTAGTCCATTCGGACATTTCGGTCGTCCATTCGGCGTGGGAGATGCCCGATGGCGATGCTGTTTCCCAGGAAACCCAGGAAGAGCGCGGGATTGACGACCTGCGCGTCGTGGTCCGGCGAGAAGCGGTAGTTGTCATACCAGTCCGTGACCAGCCGGAAGGCCTCCTCCTGGTCGATGGGAAACTGCCCGTCGTCGTCGTAGTACTGGAAGACCTCGCGGATGTCGGCGTGGGTGAAGCCGCACAGCGTGGCGAATTGTGGAAGCTGGGAGATGTTCTGGGCGATGTTGAAGCCGCTGGTCACGTCGTCCAGCGTCATCGGCGACACGCCGGTGATGAAGATGTTGGTCACCACGTCGCTCTGGGCCTTGAGCATGGTGAAGAAGCGTTTGAAGAACCCCTCGCCGTGACAGAGGTCGCGGTAAGTCTGCTCGCCCTTCTGAGCCAGCACCCGGTTGGAGAAGCTGTCGTACTCGTCGATGAGGATGTAGATTTTATTGGGAAGGACATCCGCATTGGAGGTCAAAGTGTCGAATGCGACGCCAAAGGTTTTCGTGGCGGCAACCATCTTCAGAACCTCCCCGTCAAGAACGGTGCGGTACTTCCGAATGAATGCCTTCAGGGCAATCATGCAGGTGCTCTCGAAGCTCTGCTGGTATTGCTCGAGCGTCGCTCCATCCACCTTTGAGAAGTCGAAACGCATCACGAGGAACTGGTTCTTGTACGGCGTGGGATGCGCGTGAATCCAGGTGCCGGAGAAGAGTTCGTCAAAGCGCGGCGCCGAAAGGACATCGTAGTAATAGGACAGCATGCTGACCAGCAGCGACTTCCCGAAACGCCGCGGGCGCAGGAAGAGCTGGTAGGGCAGCGTCTCCAATCCGGGGATGCGGGAGGTGCGGTCCACGAAATAGGCATCGCGTTTGCGCAGATTCGCGAAGTCGCTGATGCCATACGGGTTGGTCTTGATGGGAGCGGGCATGTTTCGGACTCCTTTGAGTGTCATATCGTGTGTCATGACAAAAATACCTGCTTTTCAGGAATTTGTCGGGCATGGGGCCGAATTCCCGTCGTCGTGCGTGACCTTGGACAAATGGCAGTCATGTCGTTAGGTGTTTCCCGCGAAACACGCGAAACACGTGAAATCCATGCCGTGCGAAGCCACCATGCTTCGCACGGACGGGTGCCCGGCCATCGATGGCTCGAAAGGTTGCCTTTCGGCCATCTCGCCCGGGGCACTCCGCCGTCCGCTGCGCGTCCGGCGTCTTCACCGGCATGGGCAAGACCGTTCGGGCAGCCTGGCAGGCGCGATGCAAGCCTTTTTTCGCGCGTTTCGCGGGAAATGGCTTTGGGCAAGTCAACTGTATCATTCCTCAATACTTCTACTATGTCATGTCATTATGAAACTGAATTTCGCGTCAATTTTCCTTATCCTATTGGCAGAATTTCTGGAATAGGATACATTAGAAAAAGTGCAGTTTGTTTCCTGAAAAACTCATCTCCAAAAGACACATTATGAAAAAAGCCACGATTTCCACACGCAATTTCAGCAAGATCTCCCGCGACTGGTGGGACTACACGACGCTCGACCGCAAGATTTTGGACGCGGCCGCGAAACTGACGCTGGACGACCTCCCGAAACTCCAGCGCAAGGGATTCAAGATTAACATCTTCGATACTCTCCAGGAGTTCTATGCGGCGGAGGCCCTGGAATACGTGAAGGCCTTCCAGCAGGCTTCCAAGGGCCATGAGTGCGGCGTCTGCGGTCCGATTGGTCCGACCGAGCAGCTGCCCATCGTGGCGCAGATCGTCAATGAACTCGGCATCTCCCTGAAGTATGCGCACTTCTGGGGCATGGACGAATGGGTGGTGGACGGCAAGGCCGTGGACAAGAAGTTCCCGCTGGGCTTCCAGAAGGCCGACCTGGAGCTGTGCTTCAACCGTATCGACAAGAAACTTGCGATGCCGAAAGAGAACCTGCACTTCCCCAGCGAGAAGCCGGAGAAGTACATGAAGTCCTTCGACGAGTTCCACTGCCTGCTGATGCAGGGCGGCCAGGGCGAGACGAAGCACTGGGCATTCAACGACCCGTTCCGTCGCGAGGGCAAATACAAGGACGCTCCGCCCACCCCGGAGGAGTACCTCAAACTGCACACCCGCATCGTGAACCTGCATCCCATCACCTTGATTCAGAACGCCCGCACCTCCGGCGGTGGCACGGTGCAGAATGTGCCCACCCAGGCGGTCTCCGTGGGACCGGTCGAGACCTGGAAGGCCGACCGCGTGTCCATCTGGCATCCCGGCCATCATGACAACCCCTTCGGGCAGCGTCTCTCTACCTACATGCTGGCCAACAAGATCGCGGACAGTTGTGTGCCGATGAGCCTCCTGTCCCTGCATCCGGGCGAGGTGACCTTCAACTTCTACCGTCATGGCTTCGGCGTCTGCGAAGTCGAAATGCACTAATGGTTTCAGCCCCGCAGCGATGCGGGGCTTTTTCTTAGATTTAAGGAATACATTGTTATGGCTACTGCAAAGAAAAAAGTTGTCGCGCCGAAGAAGAAAGCCATCGCCGTCGGCTGCCATCCCGACGACATCGAGTTCATGATGTCGGGCACGCTCCTGATGCTCCAAAAGGCCGGCTACGAGGTCCATTACATGACCGTTGCCAATGGCTCGCTGGGGACGGACAAACTCAGCCGCGAGCAAATTGTCGCCAAGCGTCGTAGCGAATGCGTGGCGGCCGCGAAGCTGGCGGGGATGATTTACCACGAGGCCCTCTGCGATGACATCGAGGTGTTCTACACCTACGACCTCATCTGCAAGGTCGCGGAGGTCATCCGCGCGGTGGATCCGGACATCGTGCTCACGCATGGGCCCTACGACTATATGGAGGACCACACCTGCACGGGGCGCCTGGCGGTCACGGCGGCCTTCTGCCGCGGCATGACGAATCTGCGCTGCCGTCCGGACCACCCCGCCACGCTCAAGGAGGTCGCGGTGTATCACTCGATGCCCCACAGCCTCACCGACCCCCTGCGTCGTCCGGTGATTCCGGAACTCTATGTGAACATCTCGTCGGTGATGAAGATGAAGGAGGATATGTTGCGCTGCCACGCCTCGCAGAAAGAGTGGCTGGACGTCTCGCAGGGCAACGACGCCTACATCGAGGAACTCACCTTCCGCGCCAAGTACTTCGGCAAGATGTCCAAGAAGTTCCCGGAGGCCGAGGGGTGGATTCGCCACAACCACCTGGGCTTCGGCGCGGAGAACTTCAACCCGCTGCTGAAGGACCTGGGCAAGAACGCTTTCATGACGCCCCGGGAGAACAATCCCTTTTTGAATTAGTTTCCATTCTACCATTTCATAGGAGAAACCATGTCTAAATTTGGTGCGCGCGAATACGCATTGGGCGTCCAGCATCTGCTGGCGATGTTCGGTTCCACGGTATTAGTTCCGCTGATCACGGGACTGTCCCCGGCGGTGGCGCTGTTCACGGCGGGCGTGGGGACTTTGCTCTTCCACCTGTGCACCAAGGGTATCGTGCCGGTCTTCCAGGGCTCCAGCTTCGCCTACATCGGGGCGCTGTGCACCATCATCGGCGCGTACGGCATCCCCGCCGCGCAGAGCGGTATCATGGCGGCGGGCCTGGTCTATCTTGTGCTGGCGGCCATCGTCTATTTCATTGGACCGGACCGTCTGCGGAAAATCCTTCCGCCGATTGTGACAGGACCGGTCATCATCATCATCGGCCTCTCGCTGACCGGCGTCGGCGTCAAGGACGCCTTCGGCTTTGTGAACGAGTGCGTCTTTGACCTGAAGGCGTTGCAGAACATCTTCATCGCGCTCTTTGTCTTCGTGGTCGTGATGTTCGGGATGAACACGCGGCGGAAGCTCTTCAACATGGTGCCGATCCTGCTGGGCATCCTGCTGGGGTATGTCCTCTGCTGTATTCTGCACCTCTGCGGCTTCTTCCAGATGGACTTCACGCCGGTGCGCGAGGCCCCTTGGCTGAACATTCCATTCTTTGGTGACAAGTTCGGCTGCGCGCAGATCGGCAATCCCTTCACCATGCCGCAGTTCAACCTGACGTCCATCCTGATGATCGCGCCCATCGCGCTGGTGACCTTCATGGAGCACGTGGGCGACATCACCACCAATGGCGCGGTGGTCGGCAAGGACTTCTTCAAGGATCCCGGCCTGCATCGTACGCTGATGGGCGACGGTCTGGCGACCTTCGTGGCCGGACTCTTGGGCGGACCCGCCAACACCACCTACTCCGAGAACACCGGCGTGCTGGCCACCACCAAGAACTACAACCCCGCGCTGCTGCGCATCGCTGCCGTCTTCGCGATTCTGCTGGGGCTCTTCGGAAAATTCGGCGCGGTGCTTCAGACCATTCCCGCGCCGGTCAAGGGCGGCATTGAACTCATCCTCTTCGGGATGATTGCCTCCGTGGGTATCCGCACCATCGTGGAGGCCAAACTGAACATGGCAAGCACCCGTAACCTCTGCATCATGGGGAGCGTGTTGTGTGCCGGCATTGGCCTGGGTGCCATCAACGGTATCAGCCTGTCCATTGGCGACGTGCCCATCAACATCTCCGCGCTCTTCGTTGCCACGGTGGTCGGTGTCATCATGAACGCCATCCTGCCTCAGGACTTTGACCAACTTATCCAGCCCAAAGAGAACGACAAACAATAGCATGGGGGAGAGTGAAATGGCAAACGGCACCCTTCATCTGATGGATCACCCGCTGATCCTTCACAAGATCTCCATGTTGCGCGATGTGCGCACCAACACCAAGGACTTCCGGCAGCTGGTCAGCGAAATCGCGCTGCTCATCGGCTACGAGGCCACCCGCGACCTCCAGCTCACCGACATCGAAATCGAGACCCCGCTGACCAAGACGACCGGCAAGCAGATTACCAAGCAGGTCTGCCTCGCTCCCATCCTGCGAGCAGGCCTGGGCATGGTGGATGCCATGCTGGAGCTCATCCCCGCCGCCAAAGTCGGTCACATCGGACTCTACCGTGACCACGAGACGCACCAGCCAGTAGAGTACTACTTCAAGATGCCTCAGGACGTCGCCGAGCGCGTGGTCATCCTCCTGGACCCCATGCTCGCCACTGGCGGTTCTGCCTCCGCCAGCATCGACGCACTCAAGAAGCGCGGCGTGACGAAGATCAAGATGATCAACATCATCGGGGCTCCGGAGGGCGTCGCCGTCATCCGCAAGAACCATCCGGATGTGGACATCTACTTGGGGACTCTTGACGAGTGCCTCAACGAGAACGCCTACATCCTTCCTGGACTCGGCGACGCCGGCGACCGGCTTTTTGGCACGCTGTAGGCGTAATTCAATAACTCGTTCTAAATCAAGGAGATACTAATATGTCCTCGTCGGTCATTACGCTGATTGTGCTGGGTGTCCTGTTCGTGCTTCTGGCCTTCATCAGCTATGTGAAGGCTCCGCCAGACAAGGCGTTCATCATCTCTGGCCTGAGGCGTCGCACCATCATCGGCGCGGCGGGCTTCCGTGTGCCGTTCCTCGAACGGCTCGACCGCATCACGCTGGAGCTTATCCAGGTGGACGTGAAGACCTCCGATCCCGTGCCCAACGCGGACTTCATCAACGTGAATGTGGACGCAGTGGTCAACATCAAGATCGGCAAGACTCCGGAGATGCTGGAGAAGGCCGCGATGAACTTCCTGAACGCCTCTCCGAAATACATCTCGGATGTGGCGAAGGAGGTCCTGGAAGGCAACATGCGCGAAATCGTGGGTCAGATGCACACCAAGGAGATGGTGCTCGACCGCCAGAAGTTCGCGGACATGGTGAAGGCCAACGCGGACCCCGACCTGGCTCGCATGGGCCTGGAGATCGTCTCCTTCAACGTGCAGAACTTCAACGACAACGACTCCGCCATCGAGAACCTGGGTATCGACAACATCGCGCAAATCTCCAAGGACGCCGCGATCGCGCGTGCCCAGGCGGAGCGCGACGTCGCCATTGCGAAGGCGAATGCGGAGAAGGAGGCCAACGATGCCAACGTGCTGGCGCAGACCGAGATCGCCAAGCGCCAGAACGAACTGGCCATCAAGAAGGCCGAGCTCAAGCGCGAGGCTGACACGCAGCTGGCGATTGCGGAGGCCGCCAAGTCCATCCAGGCGGAGGAGCAGCGCAAGATCATCGAGATGAAGACGGGTGACGCGGATGTCGCCCGCCAGATGAAGGCGATTGAAATCAAGGAGCGCGAGGTCGAGATCGCGGAGAAGAAACTCGACGCCGAAATCCGCAAGACCGCCGAGGCCAAGAAGTTCGCGGTCCAGCAGGAGGCCGACGCGAAACTCTACTCCATCCAGAAGGAGGCGGAGGCGGACCTGGTGCGTCGTCAGAAGAACGCCGAGGCAGAGAAGTTCGAGGCCGAGCGCAAAGCCGAGGCGCAGAAGGCGATTGCGGAAGCCGAGCGCGTGAAGGGTGAAAAAGAGGCGCAGGTCATTGCCGCCAAAGGTAATGCCGAAGCCGAGGCCATCAAGGCAAAGGCGCTCGCGGAAGCGGACGGTATCCTCAAGAAGGCGGAAGCCATGAAGGAATACCAAGACGCCGCGAAACTCGACCTCCAGCTCGCCGCGCTCAAACTCTACTTCGAGAAACTCCCCGATGTCGCCAAGGCCATCGCCGATGGATACTCCAGCGTGGACAAGATTGTCGTCTGGGGCGACAATGGCGGCAAACTCGTGGATGGCATGACCACCAACATCACCAAGATCACTGAGGTCGCCAAAGAGGCCCTCGGCGTGGATGTCGGCGGTTTCCTCAAGGACCTCGGCGCGCGAATCGCCAAAGCACCGAAGTCATCCGACGACTCCGAGCCGAAAGGCTGATTATTATATCATAAAATAACTTGCGGGTCAAGAAGTTGCTACAACTTCTTGACCCGTTTTTTTGGTGTCTTGTAGTGGTGACTGTCCCCGGTTAATCAGGGTTTCATATTAGTGACTGTCCCCGGTGCTTGTCGTTGAATGGCAGTATGTTAACGATGAGTCATCGGTGGCTGTCCCCGGCTGAAACATGCGAAAAGGGGGCATCAGATGGGACGTGGGACGTGAAATGTCAGATGCCGTGTCATCTTTGGCTTTGCCGAAGACCTTCTCTGGGAATCGGTGACTGTCCCCGATGCTTTGAAGACCTTCTCTGGGAATCGGTGACTGTCCCCGATGCTTTGAGGTCGCCAAAGAGGCCCTCGGCGTGGATGTCGGCGGTTTCCTCAAGGACCTCGGCGCACGAATCGCCAAAGCACCGAAGTCATCCGACGACTCCGAGCCGAAAGGCTGATTATTATATTCATAAAATAGCTTGCGGGTCAAGAAGTTGTCTTAATTTCTTGACCCGTTTTTGGGGTGTCTTGTAGTGGTGACTGTCCCCGATGCTTTAACGTGCGTACCGACGGCGGCGAGCCGTCGTCGGTACCCTCCTGTCGGCTTAAATCTCTTTGCTCTGTTTCGATTTCCTGATTGTCTCCAAGTAAAGTATATAAATCCCAAATCAACGGAACAATGTGACTTCCCCCAAGCAAGACTGGTCACGGGCCGATGGGGACGGTCGCCAGCCATTGGCCGTTCTTCTGGGCGCCGATGCGCTGAAGACAGCCCTTGCCTTTGAGTTTCTCCAAGGCATATTGCACGCCACTTCGGGATAGACCAGTCTGGCTTGCCATCTGGTTGATGGTGATTTCCGGCTTGGCCTTGATGAGCCGCAGGAGATTTCGTTCCGTCGTGGACAAATACGGGCAAGACGGAATTTCCGTGGCGGTTTTTTCATCAGCGACATACCGATTGCCTGAAGTGGCATCTCGTACAATCATCCCGCCGTCCAAATCGCTGGTCTGTACCAAGTCCGGCTCGACAGTATTCGTCGGCACAAGCGGTTTTCGGTAGAGATTGACCCGGAAGGCGCTGGGCATTTCAAGGAATTGCGGTGGCGGCAGCCCGTACTCTTTCGCCTGTTCTTGAATTTTCTGGAGACCGGTTCCCCAGCCTTCGATCAACCCCATCTGGCTGAAGACAAGTGCAATGGCGCGGTTCCGCTGCTTGGAGCGTCCCTGCAAGGCCTCCTCCAACGTCAATCCAAAGAACATCCCGCCGGGCGAGGTGACCTCGAGGCGGTCCGCGTAAATGGCGACCTGGACGCAGGACGGCTCCAGGAAGTTTCTGTGGCACTGCGCATTGATGAGAATTTCCCGGATGGCCTCTGGCGGAAGTTCGTATTGTTCCCGTCGGATGAGTCCCTCCACTTGCGCTTCCAGACGGATGTTGCGCAGGACAAATGAGACCGACTCCTCGACCTGCTCGAAGAGCGGTCCGGAATACTCGCGCTTGTCCAGAAAATTTCCGCGTGTGGTTCCTGCGAAGACCGCACACTGCGTGCGGGCGAACGGCACGGAGGCCCCGGTCAGCAAGGCGAAGGCATTGGTCGCCTGGAGACCGTCAGGCGAGTTGCGCAGGACACTCCAGTTGAGAAGTTGTTCCTTGGAGAGTTTCGGAAGTTTCGGGGCGCCGCCACGCTGTAGTTCTTGGCGATACCCGTCGATGGCACGGCACAACTTCTTGACAGTAGCCTCCGAGACTTGGCAGCCGATGCAGGGCAGTTCGTCCCACGAGATGCGGCATCCCTCCATCTCCAGTTCCTTGAGCTTGTCGGCGTCGGCCAGGCGCGTCGTGGCTCCGACCCGGATGTAGGTTCCCTGCTCTTTCCCCTTTGCCTTTAGGTAGTAAGGCCGATTTGCACCAGGCCAGACATTCGCCACCACGATGCTCTTGCCCTGCACCGTCTGAACGCTCAGGTCCGGCACAATCTGCGGCGTGCAGCAGTCCGAAACCGCGCTGGCAATCGTGTCCATTGTCGCAAAGACCGCCGTGTCGTCCAGCCCGACGACTTCACGTGTCTCATCCGCAACGCCAATGACCAGCTGGCCGCCTTGGCAATTGGCAAAGGCCACCACGGTCTTGACATATTTCATTGCCTCCCGTGGCAGGCTTTCCTTGAACTCGACGCGCGTCGTTTCGCCACGAAGTATCTCCTCTATAGTCATTGCTTCCCTCCTGTTCTGTATTGGTATTCTGTATTGGTTCTGTAAGATAATATAGAACAGAATTTCGATTTTTCCAGTAAAAATGAAAAATTTATATCAGTTCTATATTAGTTCTGTATTATACATCGGCAATACAACGAGGAATGGCAGTCATAATAGAACCTAGTCGTGGGGCGGCATATATTTACCAACTGACCTTGAGGAGGATGGCATGGCCAGGGGCCAGCCAGGTTCCTTCGCCGGAGAACCACGTGAGCTTGTCAGGGCGCTGTTGCGAGACGACTCGGATCACCGTGGGCTGATTGCGCCATTGGAGACCATTAATGCCAACGGAGTTCTTGAGGTCCTTGTTGAGAATCATCACGTAGGCGTCGCCGGTCTGCCGATGGCGGAATTCGCCAACGGCCAGGGACACGCCTGCGCCACTGACACCCCGGATGATGGAGTTTTCTCCAGGCGCATCTTCGCGCTCCAGCGGTTCGCCGGGCTGGAAGTGATAGACCGCCGTGGAGTCAAGCTGATTCAGGACGGGCGCCAGCGCATGGACCGAACAGAGGACGTTGCGCAGGGCATACCAGGTGGGCGAACGGTGTCCCCACAGGTCGATGGGGGCCGAGCGGTAGTTGCCCAGGTCGGGCGTGAAATAGGTGAAGAACTGCAGGCCCTTCGCGCCGTAGAGCAACCCGGAGAATGCCTCGAAGAAGAGATCGTCCTCGGTGGGAATGCGGTAGGGGAGGTGCCCGACCGTCAGCATGCAGAGTTGGAAAGGCACGCCGTGGCGGGCGGCGGCCTCGCGTGCGTCGGCGAGGTTCTTCCACCAGCCATCGTTGCGGTCGGTCTCGGTCCTGCCGGGTTCCATCAAGCCATAGAAGTCATAGCCGAACCAGTTGGGCTGCACGAGGTTGATGAAGTCGTCCAGGTGGGCGGCGTAACTGCGGGCACCGAGATAGCCGTTTGGCGCGTAGTTGGGGTTGAGGTTGATGTAGCGCTCGTGGCCGGGGTCGGCAAGCTTGAGGGCGGTCGATGCGTCGGCGACGATGGGGAAGTGGTCGAGCTTCGGTTCGTCCACGATGTAATAGCCATAGAGGGCAGGGTGGTCGGCGTATTTGGCGGTGACCTTCTGGGCGGCCTCCCACCAGTCCACCTCATCGCCGTCGTAGCCCTTCCAGAAGGTCACGTGGAAGTCGTCGTCAAGGACCCATGCGACCATACCGGCGTTGTGGATGAGGTCGAGTTCCTCGCGGGAGTTGGCGAAGCCGGCGATGGTGATGCCGCATTCGGCCATGGTGTCGAAGACCTCCTGGGTGAGGGGACCGGGCGCATGCGCCTTGTTCATTCCCCAGGCGCAGATTGGAAACCAATCGGCGTCCCCAGGACGGGACCGTTCGGCGGCGCATAAAGTCAGGCAAAGCAGGCAGGCGAGGGCAAAAAGGCGTTTCATGGCAGGAAAAAGGGCGCGAGGTACTTAAGGAATAGCTCGGAATGGGCAGATGGTTGCAGTACTTTAGCACTTGACTCCATTTTTGACCACTCTGGTAGGCTGATAATTGGGATGAATGCAAAAAAGGGGGATGAGATACTTGTTTTAGGCGCTTTGCCTTTTCGGCTGTCTAGTCATGCTATAGCGCGGTCATCGTTTTTCTGAAGCCGAACATGCCCTGATGGGCATCGCCGATGAAGTCCTCCGGGGTGTCTGGCATGGGATGCCGTTCGTTGAAGTATTCCACGATATGGAATCCGCAGACATTGACATAGAAGTGGATGTTCCTGCGGTCAAAATAGGGCGTGCAGGTCTCCCAGACGGCGGTGTCAGGGTGGAGGTGCTCGATGGTGAACCAAATCGCCTTGCCGATGCCTTTGCTTTGAAGACCTGGCTTGACGAATAGTATCTCCAGGTGGTTGTGATGGGTCTTGGCGTCGATGGACACGACGGCGCCGCCGACCATCTCGCCGTCGGCAATGGCCTTGTAGGCAATCGCGCCTTTCCCATTTAGGGATTTGAGAATGTCCTCGTTCGGGAGGATGGTCTCGTCGGTTTTGCCGAAATGCGCCTCAAAGCCCTGCTGGAAGGCATCCTGCGCCATTGCCATGAACGCCGCCTTGTCGGCTTTTTTAAGCGGAACCAGTTGGAGATGGAGGTTGTTGTGATTTGTCATTTTCCGAGCTTCCTGTGCCTTCTTCGATTTTTCCCGCAGCATGTCGCCACTGACAACGAAAGGAACTTGCCTTGAAGCCATTTCCCGCGAAACCCACGAAACACACGAAAAACTTCCCTTCGCCGGTGAAGCCTCCGTGCCTACGCCCGGAGTGGCACCCGCTCTGCGGCGTCGCGAAAAGCCCTTTGGGCCTTTCGGACGCCTTACGCGGGATGCCCCGACGGCCGCTTTCGCGCCCGTCGGCTTCATCTGCTCAAACATGATGCATCAGTTTGCCGGAAAAGGCAAGGAACATTGTCTTCCGCCTTTTCCGTGTTTTCAACGCCCTTATGCGAGACGGGAGGTCGGCGCGACGCGGAACGCGGCGCGGCAGTCCATCAGGTGGGCCGATGGCGGAAAGCTTGTTTTCCAGCCGGCGGTCCTCCTGATGGACGTGGCGACGGGAACCGACGCCGGACTCCATGCGAAGCGATCGTTTCGAGCGCAAGCGAGGGCTTTTCGCGCTTTTTGCGTGTCTCGCGGGAAACACCATCCGATAACCTTCTACTGGCGGAAACCACAATGGCAAGTTAACGGTATGATTCCCCAACGAAACTCATTCCTCTTTGGCGAGCACTCTTCGGTAAATCGCGGCGTCGGCTTCCGAAAAGCAACAGAACACAACCCGCTGAAGCGCCGCCGCCCGGAACTCGCGCACCGTCCTGACGGCAATCTGCGCGGCCTCCTCCTTGGGGTAGCCATAGACGCCTGTCGAAATGCAGGGGAAGGCAATGGAGTGACATTGCTTCTCCTCGGCGCGGCGGAGGCTGTTCGCATAGGAACTTGCCAGCAACTCGGCTTCGCCATGCAGCCCGTCACGATAGACGGGACCAGGCGTGTGGATGACAAATTTGCAGGGCAGGCGTCCCGCTCCCGTCAGATAAGCCTGGCCGGTTTTGCCGCGATGTTCGGGAAGCCCCTCCACCAGTTTCAGGCACTCCTCGTAGAGCGCCTTTCCGGCGGCATGGTGGATTGCACCGTCCACGCCGCCACCGCCCAGCAGTCCGCAGTTGGCGGCATTGACGATGGCGTCCACACCCAGCGTGGTGATGTCTCCTAAAACGACTTCGATGCTTATCATGGAATCCTCCGCTTGCTGTGTCTTGATGTTGAAGTCCGTGGATTTGAAGTTGGAATAATAGCGCACTTTTTTGACAGTGACTTTGATGACGCAGTAGTCCGGATCGGCGACGCCCTCGCTGTAATACTGCTCGTCGCCCTCCCGCCAGATGCGCTCCTTGGTGGCGGCATCCTCCAGGATTTCGGCGTTGCCCGCCAGGCTGACGCCCCGGAAGAAACGACGGTCCACGAAGTAGATGCTGGTCTTAGGGTTGCGCCTTAGGGCACTCACCTTTTCGCTGGAGGTGTTGGTCGTGAAGTAGAACTCGCGAAGGCCGTGCCGTTCCCGCGGCTTCAGCATGGCGCGGGTGACCGGGAAGCCATCCTTGTCGATGTAGCAAAGTTGTGCGATGGAGCACTTGTCGATCAAAGCGCCGAGCGTCTTCTCTGGATTCCGAATCATTTTATGTCTCCGCAATTTTCACCTCAGATGGCGTGGCCGCCGGACACCTTGATGACTTGCCCTGTGAGCATTCTGGCCTGTGCGCTTGCCAGGAACAGGATGGTCTCCGCGATGTCCTCCGGCTGAATCAGTTTTCCCATCGGAATCAGCGGAAGGACGGCTTTTTCCAGCGCGTCGTCAATCCATCCGGTCTGCGTGGGGCCTGGCGCGACGCAGTTCACGGTGATGCCATACTTCGCCACCTCAAGGGCGATGCTGCGGGTCAGTGCCTCCAGGGTCGCCTTGCTCGCGCCGTAGGTAATCTGGCCCGCGAAAATCTGCGCGGCGTCCGTGGAGATGTTGATGACTCTCCCGTAGTCGCCATGGCGCCGGATGAATTCCCGCGTCATCAGAATGCTCCCTCGGACGTTGACCGCGAAGGTGTCGTCAATCACCTTCGGGGTGATTTTCTCGATGGTGTCCAGGCCATTCTCGTCATCCACTGCCGCATTATTGACCAGGATGTCGATTCGCCCGTAGCGTTCCAGGACGGCCGAGTAGATTTTTGTCACGGCGTCCTCATCGGAAATGTCGCTTTCCAGAATCAGATAGTCGGCGTTCATTTCCCGGAGTTTACCTTCCACGGCCTCCGCGTCTCCCGCATTCGCCGCGTAGTATCGGTCCGGGCCGTTTTGGTCCGTCTTGCTTTGGTCAAACGGTCTGTTTACCTTCTTGTACACCAAGACCACCTTCGCGCCCTCGCGGGCGAAGGCCAGCGCCGTCGTCGCCCCGATTCCCTGCGGGTTGTTCGTACCCGTGATCAGAACCACTCTGTCCTTCAATCCATAATTGACCATATAGGTCACCTCCTCAATTCAATGGATGAACCGGTGGCGACAGTCTCCTGGCGGATGATGTCCCCGGTTTCCTCGTTGACGATGTTCAGCAGGATGCTCCGACGGTATCCAAATCCTCTTAAGGCATCCAGCACCGTCTGTCGATTGGCCACGCAGAATGGCTCGTCTCCGAACCACAGCACGATTTCATCGTATTCCCCTGCATGTTTCAGCACCTCCATGAATTCGGAAAGTTTTTCCAGATACTCCGCCTCGCTGACGCCATGGACGGCGGCGCGTTCCCTGACGAACTCCTCCGAGAACAAAGGCGCGGAATACGTCCCCTGGTTCATCGCCTCGTTGAACGGAACGAAGCACTCCCCAGGGTACTTGCCTTGCAGAATGCGGTTGAGGCACTCGCCTGCCGTGATGTTGACTTTCATGGCATTATTGCTTGTCTGTGGGAGAACATTGCTCCGGTGGCATTATCCAAGATGCTCCAGTGCCTCGCCGTCCAGCCGCAGCGGAACCCATTCGTCCATCTGGTGTGCGCCAAGGGAGTCGTAGAACTCCAGGCTGGGCGTGTTCCATTTCAGACACCACCACTCCACGCGCCCCCAGCCGTTCTCCACCGCGATTTCGGCAAGGCGCTTGATGAGCGCCCTGCCGATGCCGCGCTTCCTGAACTGCGGTCGCACGTACAGGTCCTCCAGAAAGATGCCTGGTCGCGCCAGCCAGGTGGAGAAGTTGTTGAACCACAGGGCGAAACCCGCCTTCTTGCCGTCGCATTCGGCAATCAGCACCTTGGCGAAGCCCTTCCCGAAGATGTTCTCGCGGAGCATCTCTTCGGTCGAGAGGTCCTGCGCTTCCGCGTGCTCGTATTCAGCCAGTTCGTGGATGCACGCCTTGATGAACGGCGTGTCCTCGATGACCGCATTGCGTATGGTGATGGTGTCGCTTGGCATTACGCTTCTCTCAAATGGTTGGCTGTCCATCTTAGGAACTGTGCAAAAATTATCTGTGCAGATTGTGCGCTTTTGGCGCATTTCCGCCGCAATTGCTCGTTGCGTAGGTGGCTACGCGCCTCGCAATTGCGACAAAACTGCATCCAAAATCGTTACAATCTGCTTTTACAA
>JAFZWH010000012.1 GCA_017617415.1 Victivallales bacterium
GGTTGTCGCGCCCTTGCGGGCGCAGGGTTTGTTGTTGGCCTCCCCGCCAGCTGCGCGCCCTAAACGGGCGCTTGCAGGCGGTTAAGCATGGTCGCGCACTCCGTGCGCTCGCCGCTTCGCGGCTGAAAAGCCTTGATTAGGGATCCTTTTGGGGAACATAGCCAAAAATAATATGATGTTGCTATCGAGTACGCACGCTGCGCGGCTGTTCATCTTGCCCAAGTAAGGTATATAACTTCCAAAGCTTTTGCTGGAATAATACCAGTATGCACCCGTGAGTGAGCGGCCAGATTTAACCTCCAGCCGGGTGGCGTCTGCGGAGACGGTAGAATCCGCCTTGCGGCAGAAGGCGCCATTGGCGTCTTCTCGGAGTATGTATATATCCTATTATAGCACTATTCCCATGGGGCCTGGTCGTAGGGCAGGACAGAATATTCGAAGTCCAAAATTGGACCACTGGCTGGACCAATGGGCGCCTTTACACTGAAGGCCTCCAGATTGGCGAATTTCTCTCTGGGATTCGCGAAGAAGTAGCAAGTCTCCACAGTTGGCTGACGGAAAGTGACCAGGATGGCCAGTCCGGTACCACGGTCGGTGAAACCCCAGGCACCGGCGGGCAGTGCGTCATTCTTGAGCCACACCTCAATGTCATGCTGTTCTGGATCAAAGTCCAGGCGAATCCAACCGGTGTCGTGTTTTGCCCACAATTCAATATTGTGGACGTCACTGATGTTGAAGGATGGGTGGACGCGGTGGATGTTGGCTGGCTTGGCAGTGTTGGATCGGACTTGCGAAGTAATGCGGAAGCCATTGTCCATCAAGGAGATTTTTCGTTCGATTCGGAATTCGTCGGGGAGATGGCCGACCATCGTGATTTCGTCTTTGACCTGTTCGGTTATCTCGAATGGGAGGTTCCATCCAGTGCCATGGTATGTGCCGCCGAAGTATTCCTCGTAGCCGTCTTTGTATGGATTGAGTTCGCTCTCCAGAGAGCCGTTGATCTTGAAGATGGGCTGGTTGGAGATACGGGTGTTGGCGGCGAGGATGCGTCCGCCGATGGCGGGCACGAGTAGCAGTTTCATCGCCGGATTCTGGAGGGTGACCAGTTTTAGTGGCTGGTTTAGGGTCATGTTCTCAATTCCCAGGAGTATGCTCCTGCAGTGCTCCTCGTGGTCGCGGCCTTCGCGGAAGGCGGTGATGCCCGCCGCACGGATATCCTCGGGGAAGCGCTGGACGAGCGTTTCGTTGAGCTTGCCAGTGCTTACCAGCGTGTCTTCAATCCGGTGGAAGATCGTACTCTTTATCTGCAATTGCGTGTAGGTCAGCGGAATACGCGCGGTCTTCACGCGCCGGAGATGCACCGGGTTGTCGGCGACGGCGGCTTCGGCCTCGTCAAAGCACGCCTCTAGCTGTTCGAGCATTTCGGGGCGGTTGAGATACTGAGCAGGCGGAGCATAGATGGTCACGTGGTTGTCGAGGTCTCCGCAGATCGTGTCGTGGAGGATGGCCAGATAACGCTGGATGGCTTGAGAGGCCGCGCCGTAGTAGGCGTCGCAGAACTCGCGGATGCCCTGTTCGATGTCGAAGTCGGGCCGCCAGAGGCATTGCCCCATCAGATAGCTTCTCAGGGGAGCCAGTTCGCCTGCCCGCGAGAAGTAGTTCGCCTCTTCGTAGATGCCAGTCACGCCGTGCTCAATGAAGAAGTTGATGTTCTTCTTGAGTACACGCAGGTTTGGGAAGGGCTGTTCGGTGTGCGCGTAGTTGATGACGTAGTCCCAGATGTGGAGGCGTTTGGTGAGTTTGCTCCACTCCTCGATGTCCTTGCGGAAAGCGAGGTTCTCGGGACAGTTGTCCTCCAGGGGATGCACGAAGCAGCACTCGATGGAGCAGAGCCGCACGGCGACATTCGGAGCCGGCACAACGTGCTTGGGTGGCTTGCGGGTGTACTGGTAGGCGAGGGTGTCGATGATCTTGTCCGGAAATTCGTCTTTCACCGCCTCGGCGACGGCATTCACGAAGTGGAGGAGGGTGCCTGCCTGGGAACCCTCGGCCTCGGCGAGCGCGGTGCAGTTTTCGCAGGTGCAGAAGTTCCGGTTGTCATTCTGGGAGACACTGAAGATTTTGCGGTCTGGATGACGGCGCATCGCCGCACGGACTTCATCAATGACGATTTGCAGGACCTCCGGGTTGGTCAGGCACAACTGCGAGTTCTCCAGCACCCGTTTGCCACGAATGAGCGAATAGTACTCGGGGTGTTCCACGCCATATTTCGCAGGAGGGACAAGATGCTCAAGGGTGTGGACGAAGCCGTGGTAGCTGACATTGCCGCCCCACTTCGGGTCGTAGCCGTTGCAGTTGTTGCCGTTGTAGAAGTTCCTCACGGCGAACTCGGGGGGACGGCGTTCGGGGTAGTCGGTTTCGCGGTATTCGAGTGGCGGGAGGTAGGTGCGGTTGAGTTCCGGGAGGTCAACGATTCCTTCGTTGGGAATCACCTCGCAATCCTCTGCGAACCACCGGCAGGAGAGTTCCTGCTGAAGAAAATCATAAAGCGCGTAAAGTACACCGCGTTGGCCGCCGACCAGCGCCAGCGACTGGCCTTTGGAGGCGACCAGGATGCCTTCGTCGCCGAGTTTCTCCCAGTTCGGCTTCAGACCGAGTTGCGTAAGACCTTCGCAGTGCCCCAAGTAGATGGGGTGTTTGTCTTCCGGGATGGCAGGTTCATTCACGACGGGGAGCGTCTGCCCCGTCATCTTTTGCCAGTAGAGGTTGAATTCCTCGGCCGCCCAGCGTGCGGAGGAGATTGGATTGGCCGGAAGGACCAGCACATGTGAGTCGGCGGTGATGGGTTCTCCGCCCAGACGGATGACGCGCGAGGCGGCGGCACAGAGCAGGGCGGAGCAGGCGAGTAAAAGGCAGAGGAGATTTTTCATCGTTTTGAGGGATGGGGTCAGGGTTTGACGACGAGGTCTTCCGGTTCTGGAGTCCCTGCGGTTTGGGCCGCCTCGGTTCCCGCCCGAGGCAGAAAGATGGTGATGCAGCAACCCTCATTGGGCGCGGATTCCACATGGATCCAGCCGTGGTGGTTAGAGATACAGCCAAAGGCCATCGCCAGCCCCATGCCGGTACCATGGCCGGCGGCCTTCGTGGTAAAGAACGGATCGAACATCTTGGCTTTGACCTGCGCAGGCATCCCGCAGCCGTTGTCCCGTATCTGAATGCAGAGGTATGCGGCGGGATCTGCCTTGCGGTCTGGCCGGAAGTCCCATTCCGGCAGTTTCTCCCGCACGGATTCGGCACGGACGGTGAGACGCTTGGGATCGGGGGTGTTGGCGAGGGCGTCGCGGCTATTGATCAGAAGATTCAGGATGACCTGTGTGAGCTGCGACTCGTCACAATGGATGACCAATGGCACAGGTTCGCAGATGGTCTTGCAGGTGATGCCCTTGGCAGTAGGAAGGAAGAGCTGCATGGCGTGCTGAAGAAGTGCGGGCACCTCGACGTCTTCGGCGTGGAATTTGCCTTTGTGGGCGAAGCCGAGCAGCTGGCTGGTGAGAGTGGTGGCGCGATGACAGGCGTCCTCGATGTTTTGGAGGAGGTGTCCTGCCTCACCTTCAGGGCGGTATTTGAGATTCAAGGCATCAAGAGAGGCTTGAATGGAGAGCATCATGTTGTTGAAGTCGTGTGCGATGCCGCCAGCGAGTTGGCCGATGGACTCCAGCCGCTGTGAGTGCATCATTGCCTCACTGCGGTTGCGGTTCTGGCGTTGTTCCTCGCGCTGGAGAGTCATATCATGGGCGACGATGACCGCGATGTTTTCACCGTTGAGAGTGGCGCAGGAGACATTGATGTCCAAGTCCACAGGGCGCTTGCCTGGAATGCGCAGGAAGAGGTTGCGATATTGCTTGATGCTGCGGAGCCGGGTGGGGTCGTGGATATCCTGGGCGGGCATGGCTTCTTTCCAGTTCCAGGGCAGGCCGGTGGCGTCGGTGATATAGCGGTCCAGCCGGAAGTCGGGGTCATTCAGCACTCGCCGGAAGTATTTCGTGGCGGCATGGTTGGCATTGAGGAGCTGACCGGCCGGAGTGGCAAGCATAATCAGTTCACTGGAGTTCTCGACGACGACTTGGTAGCGCTCCTCCCACTCATCCAGGCTCTGCATCAGCCGTTCGGTGGAGTTGAAGCCCCGGAAGAAACCACTGAGGAAATGCAATGGTGAACGTTTCCGCGGCGAACTAGAAGAGGGATTGACAAGGAAATAGATATGTCCGATGATGCTCAGAAGTGCTGCCATTGCCACCCGGACAGAACCGACGGTGCGGGAGACGGGCTGGTAGGCTCGCGGACCGCTCATGAATGCGGTATATATTGCTATAAATGCTTCATCTATGGCAAGATATATAATACATGTGACAAAGATTGCCAAGCCGTTGTTTTTCCAGCGGTTGGTGATTGCCTGGTAGATGGTAGGAACGATGGAGAAAACGAAAAGGTGGCTGATGGAGCTTGCTAAGAGGCTCATTCCTCCGGTGCTTCGGAAAAGGTTCTGAAAAATAGGTGAGTCTGAGGATGAGAGCATTCCCCCGAAAATTAACAAGGTGAGGCAGAAGAATGCACCGGTGGCAAGAAAAAGACCAAGGTAGAAACGTCGTGCCGGACGTGCCCCTTCCTGCTCATAGATGATAATCAATAGCAACAGGAAGGGCAGCCAGAGGAGACCACTGCCGACAGTGCTGAAGAAGTCCGGCGTTGGGTTGAAGTTTGTAAAGCGTGGCGAATCGGTCAGTAGCGTGAAGATATAGAAGACCCCCGCCATTAGGTAGACACCGGCTGCACCGATAATATATCGGTAGGTATAAAGGAGCATGACGGTGACGGTGAGCACCATCACCTCGGTCAGGCTAATGAGGATGGGGATTAGCATCGATTCGAGTGATTGCCGGCGATGGATACCTACGATTGCCAAATTGCCCTGAGCCACCGGACGAATCTGGCCTAACCGAACTAGCCGCTTTGGCCAAGAGTTATGCCTTGGTAATCTTGAAGGAGGCCTTCTGGCCTGCCATCTCGACTTCGGTGAAGGAATCGTCCGTCTGTTCGGCAGAGGTCAATTCGAGGGCGAGGGTCTCGTTGCAAATGTATTCTTTCTGGGTGGCGAGTGCCTGGGCGACAGGACCGTCTGCGACATATTGGATGCGGATGCGGTCCACGACCTCCAGGTTCTGCTCTTTGCGGAGATTCTGGAGTTTGGAGACCGCCTCGCGTGCCCAGCCTTCCAGCTCCAGTTCGGGCGTGAGACGGGTGTCCAGCGCGACGGTAATGGCGCCTTCGTTGGCGACAGTCATGCCCGCCTTCTCCTGACGTTGCACAAGGAGGTCCTCTTCCGTCAACTCGAAGGTCTGGCCGGGTGTCGGCTCCAGCACGAGTTTGCCATCGGTGCGCAGCTTGATTAGGTCGGCACCCTTGAGGGCGGCGATGGTTTTGGAGAGGATTCCGAGCTGCTTGCCGTATTTCGGGCCGAGTCGCTTGAGATTCGGCTTGGCAGAAAGGGTGACAAGCTTCTCCTCGTCAGACTCGATGGTGACTTTCTTCACATTGAGTTCTTCGGCAATGACGTCTGCCATTGATTCCAAGTCGGCACGCACGGGCGCATCCATCGAGACCAACACGCATTCGGACAGCGGTTGGCGGACCTTCTGCTTGGACTGGCTGCGCAGGAGGCGTCCCAACGAGACGGCGGACATGGTATTGGCCATCTTCGCGTTGAGCGCGTCGTCCAGCAACGCGGAATTGGGCTCGGGGTAGTCACAAAGATGTACGGAGAGAGGCATCGAGTCGCTGCGTAGGTTGCGGTAGATGTTCTCGGTGATGAAGGGGATGAAAGGCGCGGCGACCTGGCAGAAGGTGAGCAGGACATAATGGAGCGTCTGGTAAGCCTCGAATTTGTCGTTGTCATTGGTGGAGCGCCAGAAGCGCCGGCGGGAGCGCCGGATGTACCAGTTGGTGAGTTCATCCAGGAAGCCAGTGAAACGGGTGGCGCCCTTCTGGAGATCGTAGGCGTCCAGCGCCTCGCGCACGTCGGCGACAGTGGCGGTGAGGCGGGAGAGAATCCACTTGTCCAGGACATTCGAGGGATTGGCGGGCGGTGCGGCCACGCCGTCCTTAGGTGTCCACTTGTCGATGCGTGCATAGGTGGCCAGGAAACTGTAGGAGTTCCAGAGCGGGAGCAGAACGGTTCTCATGATCTCGCGCACGGCCGCCTCGGAGAATCGCAGGTCTTCGGCGCGCACGACGGGGCTGGAGAGCAGGCAGAGCCGCAATGCGTCGGCACCGTATTTCCCGACGACCTCCAGCGGGTCGGGGTAGTTGTGGAGGTGCTTGGACATCTTGCGTCCGTCCTCGGCGAGAACAAGGCCGTTGACCACGACATTCTGGAAAGTCGGTTTGTCGAAGAGCATCGTGGACAAGAGCATCAGGGAGTAGAACCAGCCACGGGTCTGGTCGAGTCCTTCCGCGATGAAGTGGGCGGGCAGGTTCTTTTCCACGAACTCCTTGTTTTCAAATGGGTAGTGGCTCTGACCATAGGGCATGGAACCGGACTCGAACCAGCAGTCGAGGACCTCGGGGGTGCGGCGGTAGGTCTTGCCGTCACGATGGATTTCGATTTTGTCGATGAAGTGCTTGTGGAGGTCGGTGACCTTCTGCCCGGAGAGTTCTTCCAGTTCTTTCACGGAGCCCACGCAGATGATGTCATCGGGGTCTTCTGTGTTGATCCACAACGGGATGCAGGAACCCCAGAAGCGGTTGCGCGAGATGTTCCAGTCCTTGGCGTCAGCCAGCCAGTTGTGGAAACGGTGAGTGCCTACGAACTCCGGCATCCAGGAGGTCTGCGCGTTGTTCTTGACCAGGCGGTCGTGCAAATCCTCCACTTTCACATACCAGGCGTCGATTGCCTTGTAGATGAGTGGCGTGTCGGTGCGCTCGCAGTAGGGATAGCTGTGCACGACAGTGTCTTGATGCACCAGCTTGCCATGCTCCTTGAGCCATTTGATGATCGGCTTGTCCGCCTCCTTGCACTGCAGACCGGCGAAGTCGGGAACCTGGGCGGTGAACTTGCATTCCACGTCGAGCGGATCCACCAGATCCACGCCTTCGCGCTTGGAGACGCGGTAGTCGTCTTCGCCATAGGCGGGAGCGATGTGGACGGTGCCGGTACCATCGTCGGCAGTTACGTAGTCGTCTGCGATCACGCGGAAGGCGTTGGGCTGGTCCTTGAAATACGGGAAGATTGGTTCGTAAGTAATTCCAACTAAATCCGTTCCCTTAAGTTCCTTGAGGACGGTGTAGTCCTCCGGCTTCTTGAAGATGGAGGGAACGCGCGCTTTGGCGAGAATGTAGGCATCTTGGGTCTGACCATCTCGAACAATCTGGTAGTCCAGTTCGGGACCGACGCAGGCGAGGAGGTTCTCAGGCAGCGTCCAGGGGGTGGTGGTCCAGATGACAACATAGGTGGTGAAGCCCTCCAATTCGGGCATCGGACGTGGGAAGGAAGTCGCCTTCATGCGGACGGTCACGGTGGGGTCTTGCACCATCTTGTAGTTCGCGCTTGCCTCAGAGTTGGAAAGGGGGGTCGTGAGCTTCCAGCTGTAGGGAACAATGCGGTGCGCCTTATAGACGCGACCCTGTTTCCAGAGCTGCTGAAAGACCCACCACACGGATTCCATGAAGGTGGGGTCCATCGTCTTGTAGCCATGGTCGAAATCTACCCAGCGGCCCATGCGGTTCACCGTCTTCTTCCAGTCGCTCACGTAGGTGAGTACCATGGAGCGGCACTTCTCGTTGAAGACGTCAACGCCGGTCTTCAGAATGTCCGGGGCACCATTGAGATTCAGGGCGTTCTGCGCCAGCGACTCGATGGGAAGCCCATGGCAATCCCAACCAAAAGTACGAGGGACATAGCGACCGCGCATGGTCTGGTAGCGCGGAATCACGTCCTTGATGGTACCAGCCAGCAAATGGCCGTAGTGCGGAAGCCCTGTCGCAAAGGGAGGACCATCAAAGAAGACATAGGAAGGGCAGTCCTTGCGGGACTCGACGGATTTCTCAAAGACCTTCTCGTTATCCCAGAATTTCAGGATTTCAAGTTCCTGGTCGGCCAGCGATGCGCCGGAGGCGGTGTTCTCAAACATTTTAGTAAATCAATTAATGGTTTGAAATTAAGATGTTAGATATTATTTATTTGGTTCGGCAGGTAGGCGGTCCCACTGTTCGATTTTGGCGAAAGGTATTCGCCCTCGCAATTCGTGTCCCTCCTGGTTGATCAGTCGCACTGCGACGACCGTCGGGAGCACCTCCAGGATTTCGAGTACTTTGACATGGACTCCGTTGTAGGTGACCTCCCAGGGACCATCCGGCGTGCCGTCCTCCTTCCGCTGAATGGAGTTAAAGTATTTCTGGTCCCAGACAATGCCCTCGGTGGAGACGGCGGGCGGCTGTTCGCCTTTTTCGGTTTTTCCCATCTGTTCCCTGCGTGCCCGTTCTTCCGCCTCGGCCTTTTTGACGGCGGCTTCTTCGGCGAGTTTTGCGAGGCGTTCCTTCTCTCCTTTAATATCCATGTGGTAAAGAAGATATGCTGGACCGACGAAGAAGGAGAAGAAGCCCACCCAGAAGAATTTCATCCGCGGATGACGGCGAGTCTGGGCGATGCTGGCGGCCCAGGCGCCGGATAGGAACATCAGGGTGAGGATGACAATCAGAATCACAACGCTAATGACGCTTGCCTCAGAGACCTGGAAGTCGTCGGTGAGAACATTCTTGACATGCGTCGTCAGCCAGTCCCAGGTCGCCAAGGTATGCTCTTTGGTGAAATTCCACGCGGCGACGAGCCACTCGTCGTGCATCGGTCCTTTCATGGAGAGTTTGCCCTCGGCAACCTCTTTGGTGTTGTCCAGCAGCTCCTGTTCCTTCTGCGCTTCATCTTTTGTGGCAGCCCTCAGTGGCATGTTCAACAAGGGCAGGAACAGGAGGATTACGAGGAAAAGCCGTGTGACAGTGGCAGAATGGGGACGTTTCATGGATGATTATCCTGGTTCTCTGGGAAGACGACGGTTCCGTTGCGCCCTTCAATCAATGCATAGAGCGTGTAGATTGCCAGCATGACGACGAAGAGCGTCTGAAAATCGCTTCCGAGTTCGGCGATGAGATAGATGATGGCTGCGAGCGCGGCTGGAAGCGTAGCGTTCAGGGCGAAGAGCAGAAGTGCGAAAAACGATCTCAACTGTCGGATGCGGATGATGAATGCGACAGTGACTGAAATGATCAGCGCGCTGGTCAGGATGGCGATGCATAGCTCAATGGTCTGTTCCACGGCACATGAGATGAAGAGCGAAAGGAAGACCAGCTTGCAGATTTGGGATTGCGTTTGTCGGCTGAGTTGGAAAGGCCGTCGTTCTGCGGTTGGGGCGGCATTCTCGGGAGACTCGGCCGCTGGGTCCAGCAACACGCCGTCGGGAAGATTTTGGAGCAACTGCGGGGGAATGGTTGCCTGGGGAATGGGATCGCCGGCCTCCCGGGGGGCATTGCTCTGCTTCCGCCAGAATCGGATGCCGTCGCGGGCAATGACAAGTCCGGCGCGGTTATTGCCGTCATTGGCCAGTTCATTGACGCTAAAGTCGTCCCGTTTTTCCACGAGATCCACACGAAGGTGTGGGCAACGCTTGGTGGCGGGGAGGACGCCGGGCGCGGTGGGCTCCCAGTCCAGGTGGCCATTGCGAAGCGTGATGGTTCCGACGGTGTCCAGGAGGAAATCCGTGGTCTGGCGGATGTCTGATGCGTAGTTTGGCACGCGGGACATTGCGATGCCGCAACTTCCGACCATGCAGAGCAACAGGATGGTGCAGAGGGTCAGTAGCCAGAAACGGTTGACAATGGCGAAGAGAGCCATGGCCAGTTTCGGATGCATGAAGACGTTGAAAAGCAAGGTCCGATAACTGACCTGGCTTCCGCGGAACGAGAAAACAATGCCAGGCGGAAAGGCGTTCTGAGGTGGACGTTGGTCAGGCATTCTCTCGTGAGGTCAAGTGGATTTGGCGGCGCGCAGCCCAGCTTCCCTGCGTGCCAGCTTGCGCATGACCGGCGTAGCGGCTTTCTGTTCCTCTGGGGAGAGGCGGTCGTAGAAAAGCTTGCCGTCCAAATGGTCGATTTCGTGCTGGAGGCAGCGCGCGAGCAATCCCCCACATTCGGCAGTGAGTTCCTGGCCGTCCAGCAATTTCGCATGCAAAGTGACGGTTGCCCAACGAGTGACTTGACCGGCGACTCCTGGCAGACTCAGGCAGCCTTCTTCCGCGCAGACCGTCTCGTCGCTGTGGGCAACGATCTCTGGATTGATAAGAACCACTGGCATCATCGGCGAAAGAATGAGTTCGCCAGGCAGTGCATTGGGGGCGGGACGCCCCTTGTCATCGGTGGTCTTGACCACGATCATGCGGCGGTTTATACCTATCTGTGGCGCGGCCAGCCCAACGCCGGGAACCTCGCTCTCCAAAAGGGAGCGCGTCAAATTCTTTGCCAGGTCACATGCCATGGCGTCGATTTCCTCGATGGGCGTGGAAATTTCGCGCAGAGCGGGGTGACCGTTGACTACGATGCGCATTGGATGATTGCGCTTGAGTTGTTTTAAGAAGTCAAACATGGCTTGACGGGAATTGGCAAATACCTTAATATATATCCTTTTAAAAAAGTTCTTCCACAAAGCGGATATCAATTGGAGAAGAAGCGGACATTTGCATGCCATTTTGAAGGCAAATGGATGAAATTCGTGCAGATATCATGGCTTTGCTGGTAATTCTTTATCGTCTTGGGGGGATTTTGAAGTATTTCCTATTATAGTACGATGTTTATGCCATTTTGTAGTTTGAACCCTAAAAAGCAAATTCAATGAGCAAGTTCTCAAAAGTCGTGTTGGTGTTGGTGGACGGAATGCGGCCGGACAGCCTGGCTGCGTGCGGCAATCCCTTGGTGGACGAACTGCTGGCGCACAGCGCATATACGCTGAAGGGGACCACGGTGATGCCGTCGGTCACGCTGCCGTGCCACATCTCGCTCTTCCACAGCGTCACTCCGCAGCGCCATGGCATCCTGACCAACACCTACGTCCCGCAGGTGCGTCCGGTCAAAGGGCTCTTCGAGGCGCTGCGTGGCGCGGGCAAGACCAGCGCGATGTTCTATGACTGGGAGGAACTGCGCGACCTGGCACGGCCGGACAACATCACATACGCGTGCTTCGCCAGCGGGCACCAGTTCGGCTACGAGAAGGCGAATCCCATCATCGTGGACAACCTTCTGCGATATTTCGCGACCTACGGCCAGCCGGATTTCACCTTCCTGTATCTGGGGTGGACGGACGAGGCAGGCCATGGCTTTGGCTGGATGACCGAGGAGTATCTCCGTTCGGTCAGCGGGAGCCTGGATTCGGTCAGGCAGGTCATGGAGACGTTGGGCAACGACACGCTGGTGATGCTCACCGCCGACCACGGCGGGCACGAGCGCTCGCATGGCACGGAACTTCCTGAGGACATGACCATACCGATTTTCCTCTACAA
>JAFZWH010000108.1 GCA_017617415.1 Victivallales bacterium
AATTGCGCACTTGCGGCGACAGGCTGGCATCTGCGCCTTTCAGGGAAATTCACGGGCGAAAGCCCGCTCATTTCCCCTCAAGCCACATTTGCTTCGCCTCTCACTCGCAATTGCACAATTATTTCCTCAATTAAACACTAGCATATTATATGAATAATACAAAAGTCATAACCTTTAATGTGCGTTGCGCGGGACCGTGGGACTTATCGCCAAACTCCTGGGCGGAGCGGCTTCCGCGCATCCGGCAGTTCCTGAATGCGGAACGGCCCGTGCTCTTTGGAGTCCAGGAAGCTTCTCATGTGCAGATGGTTGGGCTTCTTGATGGGACGGCGTACCGCTTTGTCGGTGGTGGACGCGATGATTTCCATCAGATGGGCGAGTACTCCGGCATTTTCTATGACCCGCGGCGCCTGGAGGTTCTGGATTGGGGGAATTTCTCTCTTAGTGACAATCCGGCGGTGGCGGGCGTGTGCTCCTGGGGCGCGGCATACCCCCGCATGGCGACTTGGGGATTTTTCCGCGAACTTCGCACAGGGCAGCGTTTCAGCTGCTACAATACGCATCTCGACCACATCAGCGCCGAGGCGCAAATCAATGGCTTGAAGTTAATTCTTCAGCAAATGCAGTCACGCTATCCGGAGTTCCCGCAAATGCTGATGGGGGACTTCAATGTCACGCCCGACAACGAGGTCTGGACGCTGGCTAACACCGTCCTGGAAGACGCGCGAGGAGTCGCGTTGCAGGAGGTCTCCGGTCCGCAGGACGCCACGTTCCACAACTGGGGACAGTGCGCAAAGGTCATCGACTACATCTTCGTTTCACGGGGAATCACTGTTTTGAACTACCGCGTGGATGACCGAATGGTGGATGGCGGCTACCTCTCCGACCACTATCCGGTCATCGTGGAGCTGATGTTCGGCGCGACCCGCCGTCCGCTGGTGCTGGCGTGAAAACATTAACCCCCTTGCAAACAGATGGATTTTTCGGCGATTTTGCAGGCTGCTGGTTGCAAACCGGAAAATACCATTATATTATGCCGTGTCACGTCGCTGGTTTCGGAACCTGTCGGCAAGGTGGTTGTGAACCGGGTCAGATGGGGAACCAAGCAGCCCTAAGCAAGCAACTTGGGTGCCAGTCATTCCGGGGTCGGCGACGTGACTTTTTTGTTTTGAAGTTGCGGGGAGTTTGATTGATAAATCCTGTAACTAATTGATAATAAATAAGTTAATAATTAAATAATTACCCATGGCCTATCAAGTGCTTGCCCGCAAATGGCGTCCGCAGACTTTTGCCGAGGTAGTCGGTCAGGAGCATATTGCGCGTACCCTGAAGAACGCCATCAATGCGAACCGTATCGGCCATGCGTATCTCTTCGTTGGTTCCCGTGGAATCGGCAAGACCACTTCTGCACGTATTTTCGCAAAGGCGCTCAACTGTCTGAATCTCCAAAACGGCGAGCCGTGCTGTGAATGCGAAAACTGCCGTGAAATCGCGGCAGGGAACTCGCTGGATGTGCTGGAAATTGACGGTGCTTCGCACAATGGCGTGGACGACATGCGCGCCATCCGCGACCAGGTGCAATATCCTCCGACCAAATGCCGGTATAAAATCTACATCATCGACGAAGTACACATGCTCTCGGCGGGTGCCTGGAATGCCCTGCTTAAGACGCTGGAAGAGCCGCCGTCATACGTGAAGTTCCTCTTTGCGACGACCGAACCGCACAAGGTGCTGCCAACCATCATCTCGCGGTGCCAGCGCTTTGATTTGCGACGCATTCCGGTGCCGCTGATTGCGGAACGTCTGCGCCAGATTGCTGATGCGGAGAAAATCTTTGTGGAAGACGCCGCACTGGCGGCAATCGCCCGGGCGGCGGATGGCGGGATGCGCGATGCACAGTCCATCTTCGATCAGATGATTGCCTTCTGCGGTGGGAACTCTGCGGACGAGATCATTCGCGAGGCGGATGTCATCAACGCCTTTGGGTTGGCTTCCGATACGGAACTGCGGACGCTGGTGGCTAGTATTTTTGCCAATCAGCTTGGCGGGGCAATGGATGTCATTTCACGTCTGGCGGAGTCTGGCCGCGATCTCAGTCGGGTTTTCGAGGACTTGGTGGAATATGTTCGCAATCTGATGTTGGCTGGGACCTGCAAGGATGCGGCGAAGTTCCTGGAGGTCAGCCGCGAGGCGCTTTCGAGTCTGGTGGAACTGGCGAATTCCGTTCATCCAACAATGGTTCGGCGAGTGCTGGCGGGCTTTGTCGCGCAGGAGCGGACTTTCCGCGATGCCCTCAACAAGCGTATTGCACTGGAAGTCATTGTCGCACAGGTGATGACTGATGCCCACAGCGCACAACTTGATGATGTGCTTACCCATTTGAATGTCCTCGCTGGGCTGATTCCCAAGGAGCAATTGCAGAATTTGACTCCGGTAATTCCAGCGGTTCCGGTGGCACCTGCTGTTCCGACGGTCCCCGAGGTTCCAGCGGTTCCGGCTGCCCCAGCGGTTCCTGAAGTCCCTTCGGTTTCGGATACCCCAGCGGTTCCGGCTATTACATCGGTTCCAGCTGCTCCGGCGGTTCCTGAAGTCCCTTCGGTTCCAGCTGCTCCGGCGACGGTTGACGCCGAGGGCGTTGCGATCCGGATGAGTGATGGAGCGCTTGGCACAGGAAGTCCTGCGTCGCCGGCAGTGACTGTCGAGCCAGTAAAGAATGGTTACCGGAAAGCGACGAAGGAGGAACTTCTGGAAATGCAGCAGATTCCTGGTGTGCAGGAAATCGCCCGACGCTTCAATGCCGATGTCTTTGATGCCCGCATCAAGGAAGGTTAGAGGTTAGAAGTTAGGTTAAAGACTAGTTTCTCATCTCTGATCTCTGACCTCGAAGGTCGCGCAGGCGCACGTCCCTCCCGTTCTCGCCTCCAATCGCCTCGCACCTTTCATCTCTCACCTCGCTGCTGGCGGGGCGCCAGCAGAACTCTCACCTCTCACCTTTTATCCGTGGAAGTCAAGTTTCCTCCAGCGTTAGAGCACCTGATCGCCCATCTTGGGCGACTTCCAGGCGTGGGGCGGCGCACCGCTCAGCGTTTGGCGTTCTCAATGTTGGGCTGGAAGGACGCGGATCTGAATTCGCTGGCGGATGACCTGGCGCATTTGCATGAGCGCGTGAAGAACTGTCCCTCTTGCGGCAACTACACCGAAGGCGGCGAGTGCGTGGTCTGTGCTTCGTCTCGCCGGGACCGTCGTCAGATTTGCGTGGTGGAGCAGGCGAGCCAGATTGCGGTCTTTGAGCAGACTGGCTATAATGGACTTTACCATGTGCTTGGAGGGCGCCTTTCTCCACTCTCCGGCGTTGGTCCTGAGGCACTTCGAATTCAAGAATTGCGTGAGCGACTGGCTGGCGGCGAGGTCACGGAACTCATTCTTGCGACCAGCCCGGATGTCGAGGGAGAGGCAACCGCGAACTATCTGGCTGAACTCTGCCGGAACTCAGGGCTTGCCATCACTCGCATCGCCTCAGGCATTCCTGCCGGAGCGGACGTAGGTTATGCAGATCCCGCCACGCTCTCACGTGCCATGGGCGGACGCCAAAAGATTTGATTTTAACGTGGGGATGGAACCCCGTTCCCTAATCCATAAGAGCTAGGAGACAATACCATGCGAATTCTTGTCACAGGCGGCGCCGGTTTCATCGGCAGTCACATCGTTCAGCACTTCCAGGGCAAGGCCGAAATTCGGGTCCTGGACAATCTGCGTACCGGCTACAAGAAAAATCTCGATGGCTTGGAATGCGAGTTCATCGAAGGTTCGATTTTGGATAAACCGTTGTTGGCTAAGGCAATGGAAGGGGTGGACTATGTCTTTCACTTGGCCGCGCTGATTTCGGTGCCAGAGTCGATGGCCAAGCCTGTCGAATGCGTGGAACTCAACGCCATCGGCACGCTGAATGTCCTGGAAGCCGCCGCGCAGGCTGGCGCGAAGAAACTCTGTCTCTCCACCTCTGCCGCCATCTACGGGGACAACCCCACTGTGCCGAAGGTCGAGACGATGGTCCCCGAACCCAAGAGCCCCTACGCGGTCACCAAACTGGACGCGGAGTACTATTGTCAGATGTACACCCGCGAGCGCAATCTCCCCACCGCGTGCTTGCGCTATTTCAATGTCTTCGGACCACGTCAGGACCCGCATAGTGCATACGCGGCGGCGGTGCCAATCTTCATCGCGAAGGCACTGGCCAACGAACCCCTGACCATTTTCGGCGACGGCGAGCAGACACGCGATTTCATTTTTGTGAAGGACATCGTCAAGGCGAATGCGTTCTTTGCGACCGAATGCCCCGCCACTGGTGTCCACAACATCGCGTATGGCGGCGTCATCACCATCAATGATTTGGCCGAGAAGATTGTCCGGCTGACCGGCTCGAAATCCGAAATCATCCATCAGGGTGTGCGCGCCGGCGACGTGAAGCACTCCTACGCCGCCATCGGGAAACTCCAGGCGACTGGATTCAAGCCGTCCTTCAATTTCGAGGAAGGGCTGGCGCAGACCATCGAATTCTTTAAAAAGGTTAGAGGTTAGAGGTTAGAGGTGGTTCTGGGTTGGCTCCAGAATGGCAAGTGTCTGTTTGGCGAATTTCAATGCTGACGTTGTTGTTTGTCTGTAGTTCTAACCGCACCCGCAGTCCGCTGGCCGCCGCGCTCTTCAATCAGTTCGCCAAGGAAGGCGGGCTGTCGGGGTGGCAGGTGGACTCGGCCGGACTTCATGCCCAGCATGGCGCGGCGATTGCCGAGCCGGTACGTACTATACTGGGCGAGCGCGGGCTGGAGCCGTTGCGCGTGGGCGTGCAGGAGCTCAATGCGAAACTCGTCAAGTCCGCCGAATTGATCCTGTGCATGACGCGTGACCAAGAGCGCGAGATTAAGAAGAAATTCGTGGCCGCCCGAAACAAGACCAAGACACTGATGTCAATCTTGCGGGAGGAGAAAGATGTCTTTGATCCCAACAAGCAGGACATCGAACGCTACCGCGCATGTGCGCAGATGATGGAACCTGCGTTGCGGGCATTGGTGGAACGACTGAAATAAGGGTTGGTTCTGTGCCCGTGCATTCTTGCGCGGGTTGGTTCTGTGCCCGTGCATTCTTGCGCGCGGGTTGGTTCTGTGCCCGCGCATTCTTGCGCGCGGGTTGGTTCTGTGCCCGTGCATTTTTGCGCGGGAAAAATGTACTTTCAATGGAAGGCGCTGCCAGTTACCATTTTTCACCGGTCGGGGTAGTGCACAGCTGCTATCGGACGAAATTCGGCATCCCCCGTCAAAGTGGGCTGATTGAACAGGCGGAAGGCACCATCGAATTGCTTCCGCCATATAATCAGCCAAATATTATTCGGGGATTGGAAACATTTTCGCATATTTGGATTATATTCTTATTTCATCAGAATTTACGTGATGGCTGGAAGGCTACGGTCCGCCCACCGCGGCTTGGCGGAGACCGCCGTCTCGGCGTCTTTGCCACGCGGTCATCTTTCCGTCCCGTTCCCATTGGTCTCTCCGCCGTGAAGTTGGAGGGCATTGAGCAGCGTCCTCATGGCAAGTTGTTGCTCAAGGTCAGGGGACTGGACTTGGTGGATGGCACTCCAGTGCTGGACATCAAGCCGTATCTTCCATACGCCGATGCAATTACTGGGGCGACTGGCGGCTTTGCGCCAGAAGCGCCGGAAAGCGTGCTGAAAGTCACCGTTGCCCCGGAGGCCGCCGCCGTGCTGGAACGTCGCGGTTCTCGGTTTCGCGAATTGTGCCTGCGGGTGGTGGCAGGCGATCCGCGCCCTGCCTACCAGCGCATCCCCGGCCGGGAGTACCAGTGCTACTTGGAGGATTGCGAGGTCGTCTGGGAGGCCGGAGAACGGCCGGACGAGGCGCATATCCTGCGGGTGAATGAGCATGTTACCCCATCACCTTTGCCATCGGACGATTTTTCTTCATTTGTTTTTAAGGTTTCCTCAAGTTCATCCACCCCTAACATCAAGGAGTAAACACCATGGCTGAAAACACCCCCAAAGCGGAAGAACCGAAAGTCACCAAGACCGAAGAACCGAAAGTCACCAAAGCGAACCTGATCAAGAACCTCATCTTCGCGCTTTTCATCATCGTTGCCATTTTCTTCTGCTTTAGCCAGTTTAATAAGAGTCAGAAACTCAAGGACCTCAATCGCGCCATCGAGTTGTTGAACCAGGCGCGCGAGGCGAACCCCGTGGACTTCGGCACGGCGAGAGAGGTACTCGCGATTTTGGATGAGTACCAGGAGGCGGATTTCAGCAACAACGAGGCCGCCATTGCCGAGTATGTCAAAACCAAGAGCCTCTGCTACTCCACCATCGCTGAGGCTCCGGACTTGGATGCCAAGGAGTCCGAGCAGTATATGATGAAAGCATACGCCCTGGACGAGACGAATCCCGATGTCCCCGATGCGCTTCGTGCGCAGTTCCAAGGGCTGACTCAGGAGGAACGCATGCGCCGTGCTGATATTAAGCAGTTTGCTCAGCAGGCTGCAGAAGAAGGCGCCAAGGCGCTTGAAAGGGCGGAGAAGGGGTTGCCTCCCGAGGTGAAGGAGACCGCCGAAGAGGCCAAAGAGGCGGTGTCTGAGGCTGCCAAAGAGATCAAAGAGGCCGCGTCCGAGGCCGTCGAAGAGGTCAAAGAGGCGGTTGAGAAGGTGGCGGAGTAATCCTCTATCGTTTCCGCCTTGATGGAACGTCTGGATTACTTCATCCGACGGCTTTTGCTGTTGATCCCCACCTTTCTGGGGATTACGTTGCTCTGTTTCCTCATCACGCAGTTTGTGCCGGGGGGACCGGTGGAGCAGCTGATGCTCCAACTGCGTGGCATGGGGGCTGGCGGCGAGGTCTCGCTGGCAGCGGGCACTTTAGGTGGCTCGTCTGCCAGCGACCAGAGTGCGGAAGCCGAACGCCAGGCGTTCGTGAAGCACTTTGGTTTTGATCAGCCAGTGCTGGTGCGCTACTGGCGCTGGCTGTGGCATGACCGTTGCGGGATGCTCGCGCGTTCCTACAAGTTCTCGAACAAGACCGCATGGGAGATGATTTCGCAGCGGTTCCCTGTGTCGCTGGCCTTCGGGCTGACCAGTTTTGTTTTCACCTATTTGGTGTGTATCCCCCTCGGCGTAGGCAAGGCACTGCGTCACGGCGAACCCTTTGACTTGTTCTCCAGTGTGCTGGTGTTTGTGGGATACGCGATTCCTGTCTTTGCGCTGGGGATGCTTTTTAAGATGCTCTTTTGCGGCACGGTTGAAGGGCTATGGGATATCTTTCCCGCCGCCGGTTTTCATGCCCCGAACTACGCCGAGCTGAGCTTTTGGGGCAAGGCAAAGGATGTCGTGTTTCACATGTTCCTGCCCATCCTCTGCTATATGGCGGGGGCCTTTGCCATGCTTACTTTGCTGATGAAAAACTCATTGCTGGAGCAAATCAACAGCGACTACATTCGGACAGTCTATGCGAAAGGCGGCAGCACTGCCCGTGCACTGTGGGGACATGCCCTGCGCAACGCACTGGTGCCAGTGGCCACCGGATTTGGCGGCATTCTTACGGTGATGTTCGCGGGGTCCGTAATTATCGAGCGCGTCTTTGAGATTCCAGGCATGGGCAATCTCAGTCTGGAGGCGATTGTCGGGCGCGACTATCCCGTGTTCATGGGCATTTTGGCTCTGACCTCCATCCTTGGACTGCTTGGCAACATCCTCTCCGATTTCTGCTATGTTCTCATCGACCCTCGCATCAATTTCAACTGAGGCGACTTTTTCATATTTCTCATACCAACCCATCAAAAAAGAAGGACACACGATGACCAAGAAACTCTCTTTCCTTGCCCTGTTTGTCGCCACCGCAATGCTTTGCGCGGCTCCCGCACTCTCCGTGAAGAACGCCTTCCTGCCGGATGCGGGTTTTGCGCTCTCTATGAATATTGAGGCCCTCAACAAAAGCTTCCTGGGTGAATATGTGAATCATGACGCACTCAAGGAATTCGCCAAGTTTGCGGAGTTTGAGTTCAATCCCAATGATCCCAGTCAAGCGATGTTCAAGGCGTTGCTGGAAAAGTCAACCATCACCGTGGTGACTGCTATCACGGTCCCGGAGATGTTCGAAATCAATGACAAGCCGGAGGCGGCGGCCCAGAAGGCGATGGCATGCATCCAGCTCCCGCAACCACTTGGACCGATGGTGGACACTGCCGTTGTCGCACTCACCAACATCAAAGAGGAGGGCGTTACCGTTGTTCCGAATATCATTAACGAATGCAAAGGTGTGTTGGTGACTAAAGAGGATGGCACCCGTCTTGCGCTGAATTTCTCCGCCGACGGCAGACTGCTGTTCGTGGGCTTGCCGGAACTGCTCAAGAAGCAACTGACGGATGAGGCGGCCGCCGCTGCTCCTGCGAAACTGGTCGATGCAAATGCGAGTGGTTTGCCGGGCGCATTTGTTTCCCTGAGCATTCTGGTGACCGAGACCCTGAAGGCCGCAATTTCCGCAGAAAGTCCCGAGTCCGCTGCCTTTGCCTCTACGGTCGAGACGCTCAATCTCTCTGCGGCACCGGCGGGGGGGGATGCTGTTAATCTCAAACTGGCCGGCAACTTCATTACCCCGGAGATCGCTGGTTCCGTCAAATCGATGGCGGACGAGTATGTGCCCCAGGTGAAGGCAATGGCGCCAGTGCTGGCCAACGGCCAGGAGGTGCCGTTCCTTGACACCCTCAATGCGATCCAGAACGGCAATGCCGTCAGCCTCTCCTGCACTTTGATCCAGAAGGACATCGAAATTATCGGACAGGTCGCCAAAGCAGCTTTCATGAGCGCGGCGGTCGACAACGATGATGATGCCGATGATGATGACGATGACGACGGCGTGGAAGTCGAGGAACTGTAGTTTGTAATCATTCCGAAACGCCAATTGCCCCGTTTGTTCGCGGTCGGGCAACGGGGCAATTTCTGTCTTTGCCTTTTTACAATTCTACGGGGGCTTAGCCCCCGCACCCCTGCTGTTCCCTTCCTGCGCACCGGCCCTACAATTCTACGGGGGCTTAGCCCCCGCACCCCTGACGTTTTCTCCTCATTCCTCATTCCTCCATGATGCCCCATGACCCCAATTTTGCCTGGACGGTCGGTGAATTGAACCGATATGCCCAGAGTGTGGTCAAAGAGCATCTGGGCGATACAATCTGGCTGTGCGGCGAGTTGGGACGCATCCAGCCGAATGCCAGCGGGCATGTCTATGGCGTGCTCAAGGACGAGCAGGGGAATTCCATCAACATCGCCTTTTTCGGAGGCGCGAGGAAAGTTGCTCCATTGCAGCTGGCGCCAGGTTCCTGTGTGCTGGTAAAGGGGAACCTGGATCTCTATGTGGCTGGCGGCTCATACCAGTTCATCGTGCGGGAACTCGTGCCGGCGAATACCCAGGGCGGTTTGATGCAGCGTTACCTGGAGACGCGGAAACGACTGGCAGACGAGGGGCTTTTTGCCCCGGAACGCAAAAAGGCGTTGCCGCTGTGGCCAAAGTGCGTGGCGGTCATTACCAGTCCCTCCGGCGCGGCATTGCAGGACTTTCTAAAAACCGCATATTCGCGGGTGCCAAATCTGCATCTGCGCATTGTGGCATCTCCGATGCAGGGGCAGGGGACTGCCACGAAAGTCGCATCTGCCGTACAGTGTCTGAATGCGTGGAATGCCTGTGATGTCATCGTGATCACGCGTGGCGGCGGTTCGATGGAGGACCTCTGGGAGTTCAACGACGAGGCACTGGCGCGCGTCGTCGCTACTTCGGAGATTCCCGTGGTCAGTGCGGTCGGACATCAGATTGACGTCACGATGCTGGACTATGTGGCGGACGTCTCGGTCATCACCCCGACACAGGCCGCCAACGCGGTTACCGAGGGCGTGCTTCAATTGGCGACTGCGGTGGACCAGGTTGCCCAGCGGTTGCCACGCGCGATGCGTCATCTGTTGGACACTGCACGACTGCACTTTACCCGCGTAGCCAGTTGCGCCTATCTTCAGCATCCACAGGACCTCTACCACCAGCAGGCGCAGCGGCTCGACAATGCACAGTTGCGGCTGGCAAACGCACTGCCCGGTCGTGCCCGCGAACTGCGGTTGCGGCTGGACGAATTGCGGCGGCGTCTCCCCGAGGCCATTACGCATACCATGGCGGAACGTCAGGCGCGCCTGAAGAATCTTGCATTGCCATTGGGGGCGCTGGATCCCAAAGGCGTGCTGAAACGAGGTTACAGCATCTTGCTGGATGGCGACCAGAAAGCCATCCGCAAACCGCAGGACACCCGTCCTGGTCAGGAAGTCACCGCATTGCTTTCGCAGGGGAAACTCAAACTGGAGGTTAAGTAATTATGGCAGAAGAACTCAAATTTGAAGAAGCGTTGAAGAAGTTGGAGGAGATCGTCGCGAAGTTGGAAAGTGGCGAGTTGTCCTTGGAGGAAAGCATGGCAGCCTTTGAACAGGGAACCAAATTGTGCAAGCAGTGTAATGCCAAACTTACCGAAGCCGAGAAGAAGATTGAACAACTTGCCAAGGTCACGGACGGACAGCCCGAATGGACCGATGTTACTCCGCCAACTGAATAGTCAGATGCTGACGGAATGGTATTGCAGGGGAAGATTATACAAATATGTCCAAAATTGTCCAGAATTGTCGATATTTTATCCGTCGTCATTGGCGTGGAATCGCCTGGTGCGGAGGTAGTGCAGTTGCAGGGGGCCTACTTGCCGTGGGCTGCATTTACTGGTGGATGCTTCAGCAGCGAGTTCCGCCGGACGCGTTAGCGGCGTATCGCCATAGTACCTATTATTATGACGGCCATGGCGAACTTTTCCACATTGAACGTGGCAGCGACTACCGCTGGAGTTTTCCGGTGCCGTTGCGTGAAGTCCCTGCCACAATGGTGGAGGATGTGATTGCGGTGGAGGACCGCCATTTCCGCACGCATCATGGCGTGGATTACCGGGCGATGCTTCGGGCGACCTGGCAGATGATTACTTCACGTCGAGTGATTTCCGGCGGTTCGACCATCTCGATGCAAATCGGCAACCAGTATTGCGGACGCGGCAAAGGCGTCCTCTACAAATTGCGTCAGATTGGTCGTGCTTGGAACTGGGAGAAGGAACACACCAAGGACGAAATTCTGGAGGAGTACTTCAATCTGCTCCCCTACGGCGGGATGATCTATGGCGTGGAGGCGGCCGCGCGCTTCTATTTCGGCCGTCCCGCCCGCGACCTTAATCGTGCGGAGCAACTGGTGCTGGTGGGAATGCCTCAGGGACCGAATTACTATCGCCCGGACCGCCATCCTGACCGCGCGATTTGGCGCCGCGATGTCGTGCTGGCGATTCTCCAGCGCGCAGGGCGCGTCACTGCGGAAGAGGTCGAAGAAATCAAACGCCAGCCGTTGCGCTATCGGGATTTTGAGGTGCCAGCGTGGCCAGTCTCTGAGGAATTGCAGTTCCTGACCTATGTCCATCAACAGTATCCCAATCGGCGTGAATATCATACGACAATATATCCTGAACTTCAGCAGATGGTGGAAGTGCAACTGGCTAAAGGACGACTTGTTGCTCCTGGAGTAAAGGACGGGGCGGCGGTAGTGATTGAGACCGCGACCGGAAAGGTGCGGGCAATGGTTGGAACCTTGCCGGATGGCGATGTCACCGCCGAGGCGGTCAATGCCGCGCTGGCCTGGCGGTCGCCCGGTTCGGCGCTCAAGCCCTTCCTCTATGGCGAGGCAATCCAGGGCGGTCTAATTACTGCCGATACCGTCTTGCAGGATACACCGTTAGCGCTGGCGGACTATCGGCCCGCGAATTTCGATGGTAGTTACCGCGGGGAGGTTTCCGCTGCAGTTGCGCTGGCGGAGTCCCTGAACACGCCAGCCGTACGGTTATTGCGGCAGTTGGGGTTGCCGCGCGTACTCCAGGAAATGGCACCACTGGAACTCTTCAAAGACGAGCAGGTGTCCACCGAGGAGGCGCGAAAACAGACCGCCGCCCGAACCGGTCTGAGTCTGGCGATTGGCGGACTGGAGACGCGTCTGCTTCAACTCACGGCGGTCTACTCCGCATTGGGACGGTATCGTCCGCCACGTTTTCTGGAGGATGAACCAGAGGTGGAACCGCAGGAGTATTGGTCTTCCGCCACTGCCATGTTGCTCCTGAAGATGCTGCGCACGCGGCGATTGCCCGGCGCGGGAAATCTCGATGTTGCCTGGAAGACGGGGACCTCCAATGGCAACCGCGACGCCTGGTGTTTCGCGGTCACGCCGGAATGGACGGTCGGGGTGTGGTTTGGAAACAAGTCGGGTGCGCCGAATTCTGGATTGGTCGGCGCCGCCATTGCCGCGCCGGTGGCGGGCGCATTGCAGTATTATCTCCACCACGGCTTACCCGCCGATTGGCCGGAACCGGACGAGGCCGGGCTGGCCATGCGACCACTTTGCCGCGCCAGCGGTCTGACACCCTCGCCATTCTGCCGGGATACCCAGCCGGGGCTGGTGGTGGAGGCAATCCCACTCCGACGCTGTGACCAATGTCGGAATGAGGCGACGATGGAACAGACCGTCGTCGGGCAGACCGCGAAACTGCTGACGCCTGCCCCTGGGACCTATCGTGCGGACCGCACGGGGAAGATTTCCTTCACTTTGGCTATGGAACCCGCCGAGGCGCATGTCTATCTGGACGGCGAATATCTTGGCCGGCTGAACTCTGGCGAGCCGATGAGCCTGGAGCCTGGCCCGCATCGCATCCTCGTGTGGCCAGGCGAGGACTGGGAGCCCGCCCAAGCCACCATTGTGGTGCAGTGAAAAGTTGCCATTAGACCGACAGTTTGCCCAAGACGGGACATATTATCCGCATGGACCTCTTTGATTTTGCCAACCAGAATAGCCAGAGCCGGATTGCGGAACTGGAAGCGGCAATTCGCCGTGCGAACGACCTCTATTGGAACCAGAATGCGCCGGAAATCTCCGATCCGGAATATGACGCGCTGGTCGAGGAGCTCAAGCGCCTGGACCCCGCGAACCCACTGGTCACGCAGATCGCGTCGGTGGAACTGAAGGGGCCGAAGGTCACGCACTCGAAGCCAATGCTCAGTCTGGACAAGGCGTATAGCCTCGCCGAAATCATGAAGTGGGTGACCAAATACGCCCGCACGCCACAGGAGAAAATCTACATCCAGCCAAAATTCGACGGCATCAGCGGTCTTCTTGAACACGGCGTACTCTCCAGCCGCGGGGACGGCGTGACCGGCGAGGATTATACCGCGAAACTCCCCATCATCCGATTCGTCACGGACAAGCCGGTCGATATACGCACCTCGGAATTGCTGGGCGAAATCGTGATCGGCAACGAGGCATTCGCGACGGTTTACCGCAAGGTTCTCGGCAAGAGCGGTCAGCCGCTCAAGAACCAGCGCAACGGCGTGGCTGGCATCATCGGCACCGATGACATCGAGTTCTACCGCAAGCAGGGCGCATACTTGGAATTCGTGGACTACGACTACATCCGCTTCGAGGTCCAGGCCAACGAAATCGAACGCGATTGGGAGAAGATCAAGGAGCGCATTGCCACGACCGTCCCGTATCCGATGGACGGCATTGTGCTGAAACTGGTGGATGCGCAATATGCGGAATCGCTGGGGGCGACCGACCACCATCCCCGCGGCGCCATCGCCTACAAGTTCACCAACCGTAGCAAGAAGACCACGCTCAAAGACATCGAGTGGACGATGGGCAAGCGCCAACTCTCGGCGGTCGGTCTGCTGGAGCCGGTGGAACTCGGCGGGGTCACAATCTCCCGCGTGAAACTTCCGCTCACCATGCCGGTGGTCGGCGAAATGAACAAATGCCTGCTGGACGGCTCGCTGAGCGTGGGGGACGAGATCACCGTGGAGCGCGCCGGCGATGTGATTCCGCATCTGATTGATGCCGTGCATACAGCGACCAGCCGTCCCGTGAAGTTGGAATCGTGTCCCTTCTGCGGCGGAGCGCTGGCAGTCGGCGAGACAACGGTGGAATGCGTGAATCCCTCCTGCAGTGAGAAGCAGGTGCAGAAACTCTACGCGTCCATTGTGAGTCTGGGCTTTCTGGGCATCGCCGAGGCGTTCATTCGCAAACTCTACGAAAACAATGGCATCCGCACGCTGGGGCAACTCGTGAATCTCCAACCCGGCGACTTGGACAAGAAAATCTACGGCGACAAGACGACCGACCTCTTCTTCAGCGAACTGGAGAAGGCGAAGAAGGCATCGTTATCGGCGTTTCTGGCTGCCTTGAACATTCCGATGGTGGGCAGCAATGTCGCAGGCCTGCTCACGGCAAACTGCGATGCGGAGGAACTGCTCGCCGGCCAAATTCCCGCCGAAAAACTCCAGGGCATTAAGGGGATTGGCGAGGTGGTCGCGCAGAATGTCGTCACCGAAATCCGCAATTTGCTGGAAAGTGGTGAGATGGCATTGCTGCGGAAGGCCTTCCCGAGTTTTGCGGTGGCACCTGCGGCGGCTCCATCTGGCGAGACGATTTGCTTCACAGGCGCGATGAGCCGTCCGCGTGGTGAGTTGCAGAAAATCGCTGCCGAACACGGCTTCGTGCCAGTGGACTCGGTGACGCGGAATACGAAAATACTGGTGTGCGCCGACCCGAACAGCGGTTCCTCCAAACTCAAGAACGCCGCCAAACTTGGCGTGCGCATCATCTCCGAGGCGGAATTCTGGAAACTCGTGGAGAAATGAAGGTTAGAGTACTGCTGGCGCCTCGCCAGCAGAGAGGTTAGAGGTTAGAGGTGAATCGGGAGGGACGCGCTCCAGCGCGTCCTGCGCGGAAAGCGCCAAATGGCGCACCACCCGCTCTACAAATAGGATCTGCATCCCTAAAATATCTTTAATATTGTCATAACTTATTTATATTTAACGACTTATAAATATATATAAAAATAGTGAAGAAGCCAACATAATAGAGCACCACCGCCCAGGTAGGAAGTAACGGATGCGTGTATGCGAAAGCAGAGCGATAGCCGCTTTCCGCCACGGTCTCGGTAAGCCGCAGCACCAGTTCCAGGACGGCTGCCCACAGACGGTCGTAATGCGGGAGAAGCCCCCCCAAGAGTAGTCGCATCGGGCAGAGCGCCAATGCCAGAGCAACGAGGAGACCCAGAGGGAGGTTCAGAAGTGGCGCACCCCAGGAAAGCTGCGGGGCGAGATGCATTGCCAAGCCAAGATTGCCCAGCCAGGCGATGAACGAGGTCTCCAGACCGCAGACGAACCACTGAAGCACCTTGACGCGATGACGTGGGCGAAGTTCACGAGGAAGCCATGCGTTACGCTCGGCAAGCAGTTGGCTATGACGTTGCACGAGTGGTGCACCCAGCAAAAGAACCAAGACTGTCAGATGGGAATATTGAAAACCTAGGTCAAGCAGTTGCCAGGGATTCAACAGGAGCGCCAGGAGACCTGCGCAGCCAAGTGTGTTGAGCCAGGCGGTGCGTCGGAAGCGATATGTGGCATAGAGTGCCAGCCAGACCATCCAGAGCGCACGGAGACTGGAGATGGAGGAACCCGTGAGCAGAACGTAGCCGGTGGCACAGATTGCCAGACCGCTCCATTGCCAGCCTAGTGGCAGACCACTCCAGCGCAGAAGCAACGATAGCAGCAGCGTGACCATCCCGATGTGCATCCCGGAAATCGCGAAGACGTGGATGGTGCCGGAGACCACCTGTCGCTGACGGTTCTCGCGCGGCGTGAATTCGCTCATCCCCAATCCCAGCGCCAGCGCCAGACACGCCGCTTCGGGTGAACGGATGTTGCGGATGAGTCGCTCCGCCAGCGTCACCCGAAGGCGACGCAATGCTTGTCGTAGCCGTTGCGTTGGACTGGTGGCCGCCGAATGATTGGAAGGTTCAAAATCCAGAACCTCGAACTGATGCAGAATGCCCCTTGAGCGCAGAAAATTGCCATAGAAAGCACTTCGCGTGTCATCTGCCCGAATGGGAACCAGGGCGCCTTGGGTGTGAAGAACATCCCCTGGATGCAGATTTCTAAGATGTTGTCGCAATTCCGAATCGGCTGCAGTCAGGGCGACGCGTCCGGTGGCGTGATGTGGTGCGTCATCGAGGAGAGTCCGAATGGTCAGGATATCAGCGGTAATCAGACCTCGGCCGACATCCAATTCTGCAAGAGCGCCCTCCAGCAACGGCGTTTCGCGGATTATCAATTGGAGTTCGGCGGAGGCGAGGTCACGGGGTAAAAATTGTCGATAATTGTCAAAAGTTGGCATTTCTGCCACTGCCATTCGAAGAAAGCCTGTCAGTCCGCATACGGATAGGGCAATTGCCCAGCCAGGGCGATGTTGGCTCCATGGCAATGCGATGCAGAGGAATTCGAGGACGAGTAACCAGCCCAATGCGAGATGGTGGAGCCGAATGGCGATTCCTGCGGCAAAAACTGCTGTCAGACAGAGTGCCGGGGCAGTCGTAAGGAAGAGGTCGGGAGACTTGCGCATGCCCCCAGCATACTCTGGAAATAGGAAACCGCAAGTCGTTTCTCAGATTTTCCTAACGATATATAATCGCAATATAATTTCTTGGGAATAAATGAGATATGTGAATTTTGTGCTTGGGGCGAATCGGCAAGGTGCCAGGCGTCCTTCGCGTACTATTTCAAAACCTCGAGGATTTTGGGTGCCAGGAAATCCGCGATGCAGTTGTAGCCCTCGGCACGATAGTGGTAGCCATCGGGCACACGGTACTCCGGATGGTTGAGCAACAGCGGATAGACGTCCAGGACGGGGATGCCTTGCTCTTTCATCACTTCGACGGCGATGCGATTGCGGCGTTCGACCAAGTCATTCACGACGGGATCCAGCGTCGTCGGATCGCCGTCCACGGTGACTGGCGTGGAGGAGCGCCAGAGCAATTTGGCGTGCGGGCATTTCGCCTGGATGCGCTCGATGGCGACGACCAAGCCATCGCGGTAGAATGCATCGTCGTAGTCGCGGCCGTGGAGACCGTTGTTGAAGACAATCACCTGCGGGAGATAGTCCGAGAAGGCCATTTCCAGTTCCAAAAGAAAGCCGGGGTCGCCGACAATCTTCGAGGTCGCCATCATGCCAATCGTCGCCTTGCCGGAGAGTCGTTCTGCCACAGCGCCATGGGAGCCCACGACGATGGAGTCGCCAATCAGCAGCACGCGCGGCAGTTCCGGATGGTCGGTCGCATACCAGTAGAACTGAGACCACTCAATCGGTTCGCGGATCATTTTCCCCCTCACTTGCAGTATGGATTTAAACACACAAAGAGCCAAACCAATACGAAAATTGGTCTGGCTCTTGTGACAAACACCTGAACTGAAAATTAGTGCAGGTTATAGTATTCAACGACCTTGATGATGGAGACGTCCACGCGGATCTCTGCGGTGAGCGGCTCGCGCACGACGGTGACCTTGCACTTGTCGTTGGCGTCCTTCTCGAGGTAGGGCGGCAGTTCGACGGTGCTGGCCTTTGCGATCTGGGCGATCATCGGGGAGTGTTGGTCGTTGATGGTGAGGACGTCACCGGCCTTCAGACGACGGCTGGCGCGGTCGCAGACCTTGCCATTGACCAGGACATGGCGATGGGAGACAATCTGGCGGGCCGCGAAGATCGTCGGGGCCAGACCGCTGCGGTAAACCACGCTGCACAGACGCATCTCGAGGTTCGCGAGCAGTTTGTCACCGGGGTTGCCTGCACCGTGCTTGGCACTGCGATACATGAACAGCAGCTGGTGGTCGGTCAGATAGTAGAAAGTCTTGAGCTTCTGCTTTTCCAGCAGCATTTCGCCGTAGGTGGAGAGCTTGGCGCGGCGCTTGGTGGGGCCGTGCTGGCCGGGCGGATAGGCTTTGGCGGTGGAAGTCGCGTCGCTGCCACCACGGGTCTTGATGACGCGGCTGTTGGTCGGGCAATTCGGCATGCCCCACAGGCAGAAACCGATACGACGGCACAGGGTGTGCTTGGGACCATGCGTGCCGCTCTGGTTGGTCTTGGACATAGATGTCTCCTATCTTCTCTCCGCGGCCTACAGTTGTTCACGGGCGCCGCCGATCAGGGTGATTTCGTTTCCGCTACCCGGACATCTGGTCCGGACGGAGGCGGCTGAACTGCGCGGAAAAGTCTCTTACTATAAACCGCAAACCGCGATTTTCAAATTGTTTTAGTGAATTTGAGGAGGCGTGCCATGCCCGAATGGTGTTTTCCGCTTATATTAATCCGCCATTTCTTGTCTTCATGTTCTATTTCTCCGGTAAGGCCATGCGTAAATTTGTCGTTTTTCTTTTGACTGCACTGTCTTTCATGGGTGCTGTGTCGAGTCAAATCCCGCTGGATTCGTCAACATGGGAAGGCCAGACAGGAATTTCGGAAGGAATGCTGGTGGTAGCGGACGACTCCGCCACAAGTGGCGTGTACGCCATCACCCGCGACTTCATCCCTCTGCCGGAGGGCGACTTCCATTTTGGGGCATGGTGCGGAACCAAGAATGTCACCACCGAGAGCAAGGTCTATCTTCGGCTATTCGATGCGCAGGGCAATCAAGTCGGGCACTTGGGCACAGACGGAACGACCGCTGCCGCCGATGAGGGCTTGGTTCTGCTTGAGAAACTGGTGACGGCCACAGAGCGTCCTGCGGGCGCGGTTCAGGCGAAATTGCTCCTGCAGGCCGCGACGGGCCCTGCCGAGGCGACCGGCACGGCGACTTTCCGTGGAGTTTTTCTGGAGCCATTCGCCCTGCCGGAAACCCCTGAAGATACTGTGGACTGGTCGGATGTGACCTATTTCAAGACGAGAGCCATCGAGTTGCAGGCGGTGAGAAAGCACGGCGGCTTTGCCAGAAAAGAAGGGGAATCGGCTTTGGAACTCTCGTGGGCGGTCCCGAAGTATCCCGCAGCCTTGACTTTTTTGACTTCGCAGCAACTCCAGACGCCAGTTCTTGTCGAAGCGTGGAATGATGAAAAGCAGGAATACATTGGCGGGGTAGAGCTTATGCCGAGTGGCGATGGCACTGCGAAGACACTGGATTTGAGGTCATTGCCGGCCACCCGCAAAATCCTCATCCATTTCCCTGCACCCCTGCGGATGAATGCCGCGCGCTTCTACATTCGCAAGGCAGTGGAAGAAAACTGGACCGCCCGCTGGATCTGGTTTACGGCAGAACGCGTCGATCATGTCAATTGCTGGCTACGGAAGGAATTCGAGTTGTCAGAGCCGCCCGTGGAGGCGTGGATCCAGAGTTGCGCGGACGACAACGGCGAGATTTTCATCAACGGCAAGTCCGTCGGCTATGCGGGAAATTGGAAGAACCCGCCGGTCCGCGAGGTGTCGAAATTTTTCCAGGTGGGCAGGAATGTCATTTCGGCGGAGGTCAAGCAGAACCGCTACGCCGCAGGGCTTCTGGCGGAACTGGACTGCCGGTTCGCGGATGGCACGGAGACCAAAGTCTGCTCGGACGCCAGTTGGCAGTGGTCGCGCGAGGAGCCGGAGGACGATGCCTGGAAGCGGCCCGGCTTTGCGGCAGACGGCTGGCAGAGTGCGCAGGAACTCTTTCGTCCTCCGCAGGGCGACTGGGGCGCGGTGCCTTATACGATGAAGGCGCACCGCATCCCCGTCGAACTGGCTGCGAATCCAGTGCCGGAACGGCTGGAGTGCGGGAGCACCTACGACTGGGCTTTCGATCTGACATGTGAGCAACCCATGGTGGGCTTCCGCCCCATCGAGCTAGTCCTGAGCAAAGGCGGCGTGGAGTTCCTTCGCATCCCGCTTGGCACCTTTGAGGGTGGTGCAGTGGAGGCGTCGCTGAAGTGCGTCTGGAACCTCGGGGAGTTTCTCTATCCCGGAACCTACCATCTGACGCTTCAAGTTCCAGGTTGCGAGGTCCTTGCTGACGGCGTCCCCTTTGAACGGGACATCGAAGTCGTGAACGAGCGCCGTCCAGAACCAGTGGCAAGCCAGGTCGCACCCGGACCCTTTGGTCAACCGACGCTTTTTGTGAATGGCGAGCCGACGATGCCGTATCTCTCCATTCTCTATCCCGGCGAAGTGAACTACCCCGAGGCACGCCAGAGCGGCCGGGCGGGTATCAAGCTCATCCACGTCTATGGACGGCTGGTCAACGCCCCTGATGGGAACTATGATTTCAGCTTCGTGGACAATGTCATCTACACCGCTCTGCGCGGGAATCCCACCGCGCATCTCTTCCTGCGCATTACCCTGCGCGATTCCGTGAATCCGGAGTTCTACTGGGAACATCCCGATGAACTGGTGATGCTGGACGACGGCACGCGCATGCGCCACCCAAGCCTCGCCTCGAAAGTCTGGCGTGACGAGGTTCGGAAGATGTATGTCGCGCTGGTGAAGCACATCCAGGAGGGACCCTACGCCGACCGCGTGGCGGGATTCCTTCCCAGCGATGGCGAGGAGGGTCAGTGGATGCACTACTGGGGCGGCGATGATCCCGCAAAGGACGGTACCTTGACCGATTACAGCCACCCAATGCAGGAGTATTTCCGCGAATGGCTAACCCGTAAATATGGTACGGACGAAGCGCTGCAGGCGGTCTGGGGCCAGCCCGACGTCACGCTGGCGACGGCGCAGCCTCCCTCGCGGGCGGCTCGCGCAGGCGAGGCCGAGGAGGGCGTCTTCCGGAAACTGCCACGCGACCGCGCGGTCATCGACTACGCAGAGGTGCTCTCGGATGTGGTTGACGACGGGATTGAGGAATACTGCCGTGTCGTCAAGGAGGCCTCTGGTGGAAAACTGCTTACGGGAATCCTCTATGGTCACATCATGGACTTGGGCGGAACCTTCATGGCGGAACAGGTCGGCTACCTCAAATTGCGCCGTGTGATCGAGTGCCCCGACCTGGATTTCATCGCCGGTCCCATCAGCTACTGGTCGCAGTTCCGCGACATGGGCGGTCCAGGTGCCTTCGACTATCCCACGCCCGCCGCGTTGCGCCTCCACAACAAGCTCTGGATCAACGAGGTGGATTTGCGCACACATCTCCTGGACTCGACGGACCACGTCAGCGATGTCACCACTGCGCACAAGACGGACGAGGCCATCGGCCGCGAATTCGCGCTGTCTCTTTGCAGCAATGCGGGGCTGTGGCTCTGTAATCTCGCCGGTGGTCAGCGCCCCTGGTTTGACGACATCGAGACGGGAGACACGATGGGCAGGCTTCAGAAAATCGCCGATGTTGCTCCCACCCAGGAACTGCGTTCCGTTGCCGAGGTCGCCGTGGTCTTCTGCGACCGCTCGCTGGCCTATTTGCGTCCGTTGGCAACCAGCGCTCCCCGCACGCAGGACGGCATCATGGAGTCCCTGATGGTCTGGCAACGCCTCGCGCTACGACGCCTCGGCGTGCCCTTCGATGCCTATCTGGCGGATGACTTCCTCAATCCCGCGATGCCACGCTACAAACTCTACATCTTCATGGACACCTTCTTCCTTACTGAGGAGGAGCGTCAGGCCATCCAGACGAAACTGGCCGCCGAGGAGGCAACCGCGCTGTGGTTCTACACGCCAGGCATCGTGACCACCGAGGGCTTTGAACCGGATAAAATCGCGGAACTCACAGGCATACCCGTCACTCTGGAGAACCGCCGCGAGACGGCCGCAATGAAACTGGCTTCCACCGGCGAGGACATGGGTCTGCCCAATTACTTCTTCTTGCCAGCCGTGACGCCGCAGGTGGATGCGGAAACTACCGTCCTGGCCTACAAGACGGATAACACGACGCCCGCCGTGGTCCGCAAGGGCAAAAACTACTACTCAGCCTACGCAGGCCTGACGCCCGCCTTCCTGCGCGAAATCGCCCGCGAGGCCGGAGTCTTCATCTACAGCGAGGACGACGATGCCATCTACGCGAACGCCAGCTACCTTGCCGTACACACCAGCAAGCGTCCAGGTCCGCGCACCATCCATCTGCCACCGGGCGTGCGCGCACAGCAGTTGTGGCCGGAATATGCTCCGAAAACGCAGCCTGGGGCGGTGTTGAACTTCGAATCTCCTGAGCCTCACACCCGCATCTATCGGCTGCTGAAATAATAGCGGGAGGGACGCGCGCCTGCGCATCCTTCATGGGCTTTGAAGAAATGTGTAGGCGTCAAGCAATATGTGTGCCCGCAAGAATGGCAGTGCGGCTGGCGAAGACGACGGTGCGATTCGCCAGCGGGCGCAATGCGGCGGCAAGTTGCGCGAGGTGTTCCTGGGAGAGTCCCGCCGAAAGCAACCTTGCTGCATAACTATGTGGCTGAGAGGTATCCAGCCAGCGGTTGAGGGTGGCGGCGGGAAGAACCTGCGCTCGTTTTAAATCCAATATTGTGGGATTTGAGGCGGCGAGGCCCGCCTCCTGCAGATGGCGGCACAGGTCTGGCACGTCCCAGTTCACCAGCGGGTCGTCGGGATTCGTGTAGATTTTCTCCTCGGCGATGGCAATTTCGGGGGAAAGTGGCGCATCTGCGAACCGCGAGAGTCGTTGTCCGTGGCGTGGGAGATTTTCGGCAAGGGCGAGGGTTCCGTTTGGCGCGAGGAGGCCCGTGAGCAGCCGTAGCAGCGCGGCGCGGTCTTCGGCAGGGCCAAGCAGATTTCGTCCGATGATGAAATCGAAGCGCAGGTCGGGGAGGTCAGCCAAGAGTTCGGGCAGTTGCTCGGCGGTGCCGACGAGCATCTGGGGACGGCGCAGGTCGGGGAGGTTGTCCGCCTGTTCCAGCAGAATGCGTTCGGCCTCGGCGTTTTGCACCAATGCCCATACACCGCCTTCGGGAGTCTTTCGCACAGCCTCCCAGGTGAAAAGGCCAGTGTCGGCGGTGAGGTCGAGGACCAACTCGTGGCGCTGGAGGTTTCTGGTGCGGAAGAGTTCCGTGCGGATTTGCGCAAGGCTTCCGGAGAGAGAGTCCACGGCGCGTGCAAGCCACTGTTCGGTGGTTCGGTCGGCAGGGGAGAAACTGAGGATTTCGGGTGGCGCAAGGACGCTCTCGTTTTCGCGCAACGCGGCCAGTTGGAGTTCGCGCCGTTCGCGAATCTGGGCGGCCAATTGCGCCTCGTAGCCGAGTTCGCCGGGTTCATAGAAGATGCGTCCCTGAAGGGAAGACGGAAGATACTGCTGGGCGACCCAATGCTGGCGGTATTCGTGGGGGTATTTGTAACCGACGCCGTGACCGAAGCCCTCCTTGTCCCGCGAGGCGTCCCGCAGATGGTTGGGGACCTCGCCCTCGCGTTCCTTCTCCACCAGTTTGAGGGCGTCAAAGAAGCCCAGCACGGAGTTGGACTTCGGAGCGGTCGCGCAGTAGAGCGCGGCGTGTGCGAGCGGGAAGTGTCCTTCGGGGAGGCCGACGCGGTCGAAGGCCTCGGCGCAGGCGGTTACGAAAGGCACGGCGTGCGGGTCGGCCATACCGATGTCCTCCGACGCGAAGATAATCATCCTGCGGAAGATGAAGCGCGGGTCCTCGCCGGCATAGACCATCTTGGAGAGCCAGTAGAAGACCGCATCGGGGTCGGAGCCGCGCATGGACTTGATGAAAGCGGAGATGGTGTCGAAGTGGTAGTCGCCCTCGCGGTCGTAGAGCACCGCGCGGTGCTGGATGGACTCCTCGGCCACTGAAAGCGTGAGGTGAATCACCCCGTCCTCATCCGGCTCCGTGGTTTCGACAGCCAGTTCCAAGGCGTTGAGCGCGGCGCGGGCGTCGCCGTTGGCGACATTGGCCAGGTGCGCGAGCGCGTCTTCGTCCAAGGTGATTTTGAGGTTCCCAAAGCCTCGGATGGGGTCCTCGATGGCCTGGCGGATGACCTCTCGGATGTCGTCATTTCCCAGTGGCTTGAGCTGGAAGATGCGGCTGCGGGAGACCAATGCGCGGTTCACCGTGAAGTATGGATTCTCGGTGGTGGCGCCAATCAGGATGACGGTGCCGTTTTCGACCCACGGCAGCAAAGCGTCCTGCTGTGCTTTGTTCCAGCGGTGGACTTCGTCAATAAATAAGATAGTGCGCTGGCCGTATTCGCCGAGCCGACGCTGTGCCTCGGCGGTGACCGCCTTGAGGTCCGCGATGCCCGCCATCACGGCGTTCAGGGTCACGAAGGCGGACTTGGTGGTGTTCGCAATCACGCTGGCCAGCGTGGTCTTTCCGGTGCCTGGCGGGCCGTAGAAAATCAGCGAGGCAAGCTGGTCGGCCTGGATGGCGCGCCGCAGGAGCCGTCCAGGGGCGAGGATATGTTTTTGGCCGATGTACTCCTCCAACGTGCGCGGGCGCATTCGCGCCGCCAGTGGCGACTCCTTGCGAAGCCGTTCCTGACGCGCGTGCTCGAACAATGATGGGGGGGACATGGACATTGGTAATGAGGAATGAGCCTACGGGGGTTCGGGGGCGCAGCCCCCGTAGAATTGTAGGGTCGCATCTCGGTCGGGCAACCGCCTGGTTAATGCCGCTTCGCCAAATTTACCAGAACTCGCAGAGTTTCGGCGACGCTCCAGGCCTGTGCGCAACAGCCGCGTGGCGTGTGTGGAAAATCACCGTCTTGGACTTCAGGGAGTTGTCCGAGGCAGCCTTGGGTCATCAGCGGGGCGGCGGAACCCAGAAGCGCGGTGGCTGCCTGACGAGCGGAGTCGCCATAGGTGTTTACGAGCGCCTCGCAGTATCTTGGAAGGAGGAAGCCCCAAGCGGTGCCATTGTGATAGGCGGGTTTGCGTCGGGTATCCTCGTCGCCTTCGTAACGTCCCCAGTAGGGATTTGCGGGGTCGTTGAGTAGCCGTCCTTCCCGCATGACTGGCAATTCGAAGTTCACATGCTGGCAGGCGAGCGAACGCATTGCGCCAGGGACAACGAGTGGGGCACAGGCATCAAGGATACGCTGGCAGATCTTGGTGTCGGTGACCACTCCGAGAGTGATTGCCAGGAGCTGGTTAGGGCGACAGGCGTCATCGGCTTTTGCCTGAAAGGCACTTTGGCCCGGCACGGCGTGGAGGCAGTCGCTGAGACCGACGTGTTCGGCGGCGGGGAAGAGTTTTGCGACGGAGTCACGTGCCTGGCTGGCCAAAGTGGCGTATTCTTCACCCAGACCATGGTTGGCGAGGAACTGCAGGGCGAAGTGCCAGAGTGCCTGGATGTCAATGGGATATCCCTCGCGCGGAGTGGCGGCGGGGTAGTTGGTGTCCATCCAGGTGAAGTGCGAGGGGCTGAAGACCAGCGCGCTCTCTTTGTCCATGTAGATGCCATTGGGCGTGCCGGCGCGATAATGGTCCACGATGGACTTCAGGATATCGGCGAGCGTGCGGTCACCGCAGTTCGTGGCGAGGATATCGGCGGTGTGGGAGGAACCAGTGGCTTCAAGGTAATCTTGGATAGCGGGGAAGAGCAGCAGCGGCGCGTCGGAGGTGTCGCGGTTGGCGAGGTTGTCGCCACTGATCATATTGGGGAGCGTTCCGTTTTCTTCGAAGGAGGCGAATTGTCGGATGATGTCGAAGGCTTCCTCGTGGCATCCGGCGGCGATGAGTCCCCGCAGACAGATAAGCGTATCCCGTCCCCAGTCAAGGAACCATGGATAGCCTGCGATGATGGTCTTGTAGGGATTACGACGAACCACAAAGGCATCGAGCGCAAGGCGTAGCGCCTCCTCCAAGGAGAGATCCAATGGTTCGGCTGTGGCGGGTGGTGTCGGGAAGGTGGCGGGGAGTTTTTCGCCAGGCGTGACCACGGTGGCTGCCAGAGTCACAGATTCTCCGCGCCTGAGAGCGGTCTTGAAGAAGCCCGGACTGAAGAGGTCGTTCTCGGCGCGGAGACCGCGCTCGGCCTCCAGCGAGCGATGCTGCGAGTAGGACCACTCCGGCTGGGCGACGAAGGCTCCCGCGGAAGTTCGCATCTCCAGCGTATTGCCGCTGCCGAGCGTGAAGCCAAAGCCGTCAGGGACGGGATGCACACGGGCGGGGAAATCGTGTTCAGGACCGGCGGCTGCGATGGTGACGCCATGATTGCAGCGGTCATCCACGTCTGGTCGCACCAGTAGAGTAACAGGGTCGTTGGCGGCCAGCGCCATCAGTTCCTCTTCGTCGGGGGCAGGAAGACAGCGTTGGAAGTTCAGGCTGCATGCGTTACGCCGTTCGTCCAGACAATAAGTGACTTTCAGGTGGACATTTCCACCCATCCCGGAGGGCACTGTGAAATGCCAGACGAAGGTATTCCTGGCGGTGACGGCAAAGGACTGCTGGCAATGTGGACCGATCTCCTGCGAGAAGTCGCGATAGATGAGCCAGGCACGGCATCGTGGGAGAACGACGGTTCGGTCGATAGGGAAGTCGTCGTTCTGGTTGGCGACCAGCAAACCCTCGTATTGGCTGCGCGTGACGCCCCAGGCAACCTGAAGCAGCCCGTATCCACCCAAATTGTTGGTGGCCAGCGCACTGTGGCGTTCGGTTGCGGCGTCGCGGGTAAGCGCCAAGCGCACATGTTCACGACGGAGCGAAGGCAACACGAGGAGTCGGCCGGTGAGCCGCCGTAGCGTTCCGCCCTGGTCAAAGACATTGATATGAATTTCTGCGATGCGCGGGACAGCAGGCTTGGGCAAGGGGCGGAAGAGCGCGAAGTGCCGTCCGTCGAAACGCGGCATGGCGTGGATTTGCTCGTGACACCGCCCATCGAGCAGCAATTGCGCGGTAAAAGGAGCAGTGTGATTGATGAGGATGTGATGATCGGGTGGTAGGCAGACGAGCCGTTGCTGGTCGCGTTCGGGAGACCACTCCACGACCGGGAGGTACTTGCCCACGCCATTGAGCTGGCGGAGATATCCGGCTGGGTTGCGGTAGAACGCCTTGGCCTCGGCATCCAGATCCACACCACGGAGGTCGGCTACGGGATTGCTGTGATTTCGGAAGCGCAATGCCGTTGCCTTGAGGTGTTGCCACTGCACGGCGGAGATTCGCTGCCTTGGAAGGCGCGGTGCGGAAGGAAGTGCCAGGCAGAGGACCTCGGCGGGATTGAGAGGGATGCGGAATTGGCACTGGTCGAGTTTGAGGGGAATGTGACGACCGCTTAGCAGATCGATTGCGATGCTGCCGGGATTGAACTCCTGAAAATTCCATTCGTAGGTGGCGGAGGTGTTCGGCTCGGGATTCGCAATTGCCAGGAGAGTCCACTCTGGATGATGGCGGGGGATGCGCAGGAGTCCCACGGCGGTGCCGGCGGCTCCAACGGGCACCCGGCATGTCGCATCGGCCCGGAAGGCCGGGTGGGTCTTCAGCAGGCCGGTGAGCTGGGAGATTTCGGCGACGAGGTTTTCCTCGGCACCCCAGTTCAGCGAGGCGGCACCATGGACATCGATTCGTTCAGTGGCAAGCCATTCCACACCGTTGGCGATGCCGAAGCATCCGGCTGGCGCGAAGAGCGCATTGAGGCTCACGCGGAGGCGCGCCCAGGCGGCGCCTTGTTTGGCAAGGCGGTCATTGTCGTGGGTTTCGGCAAAATTCACCAGCGGACCGGCGGTCTTCGAGTAGCGGGTGGAGAACTCAAGGTATCTGGCGATGTCATTGGCAGAGTAGTTCTGGAACAGTTCGGAATAGGCCCAGTCCATGCCCGCTTCCTCTAGAAGCCGCGTGGTGGCCTCCTGCCCGCCGCCAAGACCTTCCAAGAAGAAAATCGTGGCGGGGAATTGCTGGCGCACGCGGGCGATGACGTATTCCCAGACCGGCGGCGGAACCATGTAGCCGGCGTCGCAGCGGAAGCCGTCCACGCCGTGTCGGCACCAATGCAGAAAGACTTCGGCAAGGCGTTGCCAAAGTGCCTTTTGGTTGAAATCCAATTTACAGAGATCCTCCCAGACGACGCCCCAGGCGCCCGGACTTTGGAAAGAGCCGTCGGGATTGCGTGCGAACCACTCTGGATGGTGGCTTTGGAATTCGCTGGCCCAGCCGGTGTGGTCGATGGGGAGGTCAAGGAAAACCATCGCCCCGCGACTGTGGATCTGGTCGATGACCTCGCGGAACTGTTCGAGCGGGGTGGTTACGCGGTCGAACTCGGCCATCGATGCGTCCACGTCGAAGAAATCCAGGGGTGCGAAGGGGCTGCCATAACGTCCCATGCGTGCGAAGATTGTGGGTGCGGGGTGGACCGGAAGGAACTGGATGATGCGGAAGCCGAGTTGCCCGATGATGAAGTCCAGATGTCGGGCGAACTCACGGAAGGTGCCGGAGGGGGGGACGACGGTGCAGTTTACCGCATCCAATTGTCCTGCCGCTGACTGGAGTGCGTCGTTCCAGGAGTTTGTCGTGAGGTTGGGACCGAATTGACGCACGAAAGCGTTATAGATGGTGTTGTCCGCGACAGCCAGTGCGGTGACGACCTTCACGCGGGCATTTTCGCCTCGTGGCCAGTGGCTTTGGGCAGTGCCATCCTCGGTGAAGAAGGCCTTGAAATCGAATAGTCCGATTTCGACGAGGGGAAGAATGGCCTCGTAGGTGGTCTCGTCAACCTGCCGCATTGGGAGGTCGTGCCAGTCACGCCCCAGCCGTGCCAGTCCTTTTTCATAGTAGTCGATAATTTCCTGGCGATGGATGGCGGCGTTGCCCAGGTTGGTGCGTAGCCATGCCGCTCCCTGCATTGGCTGGCTCAGACGCAGAGTGACGCGCAAAGCATCGCCGGTATGGCGCACGAGACGCGCGTGCGGGGCGGGGTGTTGTTCCAGGACCAATGCAGACATGGTATTTATTATCTAACTTATTTATTATAAGTCATTTATAATATAAAATAAGCGGACGGGCGGGGACTCCCGCACATCCGCTTGAGAGGGCTTCATCTAGCGTTTGATGGTGATTTTGCCCTTTTCGATCGTGACCTCTGAGACACTCTTGCTGTCGCGAACCTTGGTCCAGGCGCTGGCGTAGTTTGACCATGGGTTCATGACGTTTGGATCCTGTTGCAGGCTTTCCAGCATCGGGAAGAGCCCGACCTTGTAGGATTCTGCCTGCCCGACCGAGACGCCTTTTCCGGCGGAAAGCGAATGGACGATGGAGACCCGCACGGGCATGCCCCAGAGTTTGGAGGGGAAGACAACCTTTGCCTTCCCGTCGCCAAGGAAGTGCACGGTGCAGGGGGTGTCGTCCATATAGGCGTTGAGGAATGCCGTGGCGGCCTTTTCGTCCATTTCCAGGGAGCCTCCTTTTTCGATTTTGGCGGCTTTGCCTTTCCACTCGCTCTGCTCATCTTCGCTGGTCGTGATCATCCCGCCGGCAGGGAACATCCAGCCGATGAGGAAGATCACCGCGATTGCTCCGATGATGGATCCGCCGATGATGTTCTGCATCGTGTTGTCTTGCTTCTTCGTACCGATATTGGCGAAGTCGTCGGGGCGGATTTCATCCAAGTTGAGGCGTTCGCCGCAGCCGCGGCAGAAGATGGCGGTCAGCATATTGTCGGTACCGCACTTGGGGCATCGAAGCATGGTAGAATCTCCTTGAAATCAAGTGGATGTTGATGAAAAAAGGGAAAACCTCGTGCAATTTGCGCGAACACTGAACTGATGCCGGGCATGGAACCGGCGCAGGCACGGGTTCGCGTGGGCGCAAAACTACTCGAAGCGTAGTTCGGATTTAAGGGGTTGACGGAGGATGGAGTCCTTGCCATGTGAGGCGGGGTCAGCGGCGGGGAGGTAGTCCAGGTTGTAATGGAGTCCGCGGGATTCTTGGCGTGCGGTGGCAGAGTCGATGATCATCTCGGCGACGCTGGCCAGGTTGCGAAGCTCCATCAGGTCGGGAGTCAGCAGGAAGTTCCAGTAGTACTTCTCGATCTCCTTGCGGATCATCTTGATGCGTGCTTTCGCACGCTCCAGGCGCTTGTTGGAGCGCACGATTCCGACATAGTCCCACATCAGGCGCCGAATTTCGTCCCAGTTGTGGGAGATGACAATCTGTTCATCGGAATCCACGGCGTTTCCGGCGGACCAGTCGGGAATCATGTCCGGCGTGATTTCGGAGTGTGGATTGGGCTGTCGGATGGCGTGCTGAACGGCGAAATTCGCGACCACCACCGCCTCAAGCAACGAGTTGGAAGCCAGGCGGTTGGCGCCGTGCAAGCCGGTGCAGCCGCATTCGCCGATGGCGTAGAGGTTCTTGACGCTGGTGACCCCGTTGACGTCGGTTCGCACGCCGCCGCAGCAGTAATGCGCCGCAGGCACGACGGGAATCAGGTCCTTCGCCATGTTGATGCCGAATTTCAGGCACTCGGAGAAGATGTTCGGGAAACGCTTGCGCAGGAACTCTTCCGATTTGTGGCGGATGTCCAGCCAGGCGCACTCCTGACCAGTACGCTTGAGTTCGTTGTCGATGGCGCGCGCCACAATGTCACGCGGTGCCAGCGAGGCGAGCTTGTGGTAATTCTCCATAAAGGAGACATATTCGTTGCCTTTGCGAATCTTGAGGACTGCGCCTTCGCCGCGCACCGCCTCGGAAATCAGGAAGGACTTGGCGTGCGGATGGTAGAGGATGGTTGGGTGGAACTGATAGAACTCCATGTTGGAGATTTCCGCGCTGGCGCGGTAGGCCATCGCCACGCCGTCCCCGCAGGCGACATCAGGATTGCAGGTGCATAGATAGACTTTGCCTGCGCCGCCAGTTGCCAGGAAGGTGAACTTGGCGATAATGGTGTCGATCTCGTGAGTGGCGGTGTCAATCACGTAGGCGCCCAGACAGGCGTTGTCGCCTTGCCAGTCGATGTGGCGGGTGGAAATGAGGTCAACGGCGAGGTGATGTTCCCAGATGGTGATGTTCGGGTTCTCCTTGCAGCGGGCCAGCAGGACATCTGCGACTTCGCGTCCAGTGATGTCGCCGGCGTGCAGAATGCGGCGTGCGGAATGCCCCCCCTCGCGTCCAAGATGATACTCGTTTCCTTGCGCCGACGGAAGGTCAGGAGTGACCTCCTTTTGCAAGGTGAAGTGGCAGCCCAGCGCCTGGAGGTTCCGGATGCGCTCCGGTCCCGCCTTCACAATCGCCCTGACCACCTCCGGCTTGCATAGCCCCGCGCCCGCCACCAGAGTGTCCTGCACATGCGCTTCGAAGGAGTCATGGTCTTCGGACATCACGCAGGCGATGCCACCCTGCGCGTAGTGCGTGTTGCAGTCCTCCGCGCGAGCCTTGGTGACCATCAGCACCTTGCCATGCTTGGCCGCTTCCAGTGCGGCGGTCATGCCTGCCAGGCCGGAACCGATGACCAGATAGTCGATGGTGATGCGTTTGCTGGATGACATCGAAGTTCGAGAGCGAAACTTTGGAAATGCAAAATGAAAACCAATGTATATCCTTATAATGTAATCATTGTTCCTAATCTTGACTTGCCAAGATAATAAGAATTTGGGATATTGCACTGCTGTCCCGTAAAAAACTGTGCCTTGCGTAAAATGCGACGGAAGCAAGGCAAGTTTGCCAGAAGGGCGATTTTAACCAGTCAGTATCGGTAGCGCTTTTTGCGTATATGCGCATGCGCGATCAGATAGGGAGGCATGCCCCCACCCCCTACGATAGTAATGTAATGCGGTTTTCGTCCAGTTGCAAGTCCGATGGCGGGAAAGGAAACGGAATCGTAGTTTTCCTATGATTTTTGCCTTGAGACGGTAGTTTCACTGGACAGCAGTGGGGGGATATTGTATCCTTCAAGGCAGTTTTGAATCCTTTTGCGGTGGCGTTTCCAGGGGTGCTTGTTGTGGACCACCGAAACAATTTTCATGTCGTCATGTCGCTGAAAGCGGTCAAAAAAAGATATTGAATAAAAAATGCTCATTGGATAAATTTTGTTCAATCATGGGGTTTTTGTGTTCCATGGCGAGAAATTTCTTCAAGAGGGGTTATTTTTGAGGAACTTGTAGGCTTGATGGTGGTCTAAGTTGCCATCGAGATGGAATTTCTGGCACGCCCTTTGCTCTATGCTTGCATAAAGTTTCCTCGGGGCTAAAATCCGTTTTATGTGTGTGAACTGTTTGGGAGTTCGCAATAATGAGAAAACTCTTACTTTCGTTATTGACGGCGTTTTTGTGTGTGGCCTCATGCGTCGTTTACGCGCAGAACTGGGGCAAAGTGACAGTGTATGCCTCGTGGGAGCTTATCACGGATTTCGGCATGGGGGGAGCAAGCCGTGTTGCATACATGGCGATTGGCGACGCCAATCAGCAATGGGATCCCTATCCGCCAGGCACCCCTGACAATGCCAGTAACATACTGGCGCTTGAAGTCGGTGACAAGAATTACAAGCAAGTGTCGAACCATGTGAAAATTGACCTGAATTCCCCGGCGAGTTTCGAGACGGATTGGCTGCTTCAGTTCTCCACCACGACCGGCGTCCCCGCGAAAGTGACCATCCGGTGCCTGTCCAACCAGTTGCCGAATCCGGCATCGCTGAAGCTCCGGCTGCTGGCGGTGGATGGCAGCGAAGTGGAGATCACGGCGGTCACGGCGGGTTCGTCCCAGGAGGTGGAGGTGCTTTCCGAAGCGGCGCCGAATACTCTGATGGCGACCTACGAGGTGCCGCTGGTGAACGGCGTGGAGTATGCCCTGAACCTGGCTCCCGGCTGGAATTTGGTTGGCATTCCCTTGCTGGAGGTCACCGACGATGGTGGACTCTTGCATCATGCGGTGTTGCACTTGAACAGCGTGATTACACATGTTTCCGAACTGCGGCAAGGTGCAGCATATTGGGTGTACAACAATGCAAACGCAGTTGCAATAGTGACACTTAAGGGAACGGCCTACATTGGCGAGAAAAGCGCTCTCGCCAATGACCTGACGACGGGTTGGAACTATGTCAGTCTGGCAGGCACCGTCAAAGACTCTACTACCAAGGAGTTCGCTCCTGCGGAGTCGCCCTCCAATCAGATTTGGCGCTGGGATGCATCGAGGCAGAGTTTTGTCCAGGATTCCGTGCTGGAACTTGGCGCGGGTTATGTGATCAAGAATTAGTCGGAGAGTGAACTCGCTTTCCCTTGTGATAAAATCTTTTTTGATTTGCAAAACCTTTTTTTCTGGCTGCTGGTAATTTTCTTTGCGCTACTATAGTCCTGTCCATTGGTAAATTTTCTTTTTGCTACTATAGTAAATATGTGTGCATTTCTTGTGTAATTCTTTTAAAATAGGAAAAAAAGATGAAAAACAAATTCTCCGTCGTTCTGACGACTTTGGTGTTGATTGGTCTCACCGCCACCACCTTCGCCGCTTTCACGGTGGATGTGAAGATCGGCTCTGCCGATGCCGGCGTTTCCCTGACTTTCGGGGCAGGTACTTCTCAGGAGCAGCCATTTCCGCCCGTCTCCCTGATGTTCGGTGTCAAGGACGTCTTCCTGGCCAATCCTGCCAATTTCACTGCCGCCGCCGATGTCTCTGGCGACCTCTCCCGCCTCTCCGTGGATGTGCGCTCAGGCGCCACCCAGTGGGTCATCGTCGCCAACTCGGACGCCACGCTCCACTTCGCCAAGTCCTCCGGGACCCCAAAGCTCTACTACGGTGCGCTTGTTCCGAATCCTGAGATGACCAGCTATGAGAATGGTCTCATCTATGAAGCAGGCGGCGTGCTGGGCGACAGCCTGAGCGTCACTGCCGGCGGTTTCTACACCATCAGCACCGCCAGTGTCACCGAGGCCAATGTGGCGAAAGTCTCCGATGACGAGGCGAACATCACCATCTACGCCGTGGACCTCGACGGCTCCGGGGCCTTCACCAACGACTGGACACCCGCTCCGGGCACGGCCTCTGACGCCGACACTCTCCACATCGCTGCCACCTCCACCGGCATCTACTTCACGGACGGCGCCAAATACTGGAGTCTGGACGACGGCACCTCCAGCACCACCGCCCCTGAAAGCTACTCCGCCCTCATCACCGTGGACGGCGCGACCATCAGCGCGCTTTCCAACTACGCCTTGAGCCTCTCAGGCACGCCATCCGAACTGAGCCTCTCCGCTGGCTCCACCGCGCAGCCGCTGACTACCACCCTCGCCAATGGTGCCGGAAAGATTTCCGCCATCACCTGGATCATCAAGACCTTCGGCACTCTCGACTTCGACCAGAACGGCGTGGTGGACTTCAACGACACCATCTTCTTCTACAACTTCGTGACGCAGGGCGGTTCCGCCGCCGAACTCTCCGCCGCCGACCTGATGCTCTTTGCGGAGGAAACCGCCAACCTTGAGGCCGAGGCCCAGACCGCTTTGGACTATCTGAATGCCAAAGAGGCCAGCCTGGCTCTGGACGGTACCGTGTTCGAGTCTATCGACGACCTCTACGACAGCGCCATCTATTTCTACAACTACATCACCCAGGGCGGTGCCGCCGCCGAACTGACGCCTGCGGACATCTCGCTGTTCACGGTGGATCCGGATGACACGGACAAGGCGCAGGTCGC
>JAFZWH010000109.1 GCA_017617415.1 Victivallales bacterium
TCCCACCTCCCACCTCTCACCTTCTTAAATGAAGCTTTCCGTCATCATACCGGTCTTCAACGAAGTCAACACCGTCTGCCATGTCATTGATGCCGTGCGAAAATGCGGTGTCAAAGACCTGGAGATCATCGTGGTTGACGACTGTTCCACCGATGGTACCACTGCCCTCTTGGACAGCCTTCCTCCTTCGCCCGACCTGGTAATCGCACACCACGACCACAACCAAGGCAAGGGCGCCGGCATCCGCACCGCCCAAAAACTCGTCACCGGCGACGTGGTCATCATCCAGGACGCCGACCTGGAGTACTCCCCCACTGAATTTCCCCAGATGTTTCAGCTCATCGAGGAAGGCAAGGCGGACGCCGTTTTCGGCAGCCGCTATTCTGGTCGCATCATCTTGGTGGACACCTGGATCCACTACAAGGGGAACCAGTGGCTCACCGGCTTCTCAAACTTCTGTTCGAATCTCCATCTCACGGACATGGAGACCTGCTACAAGATGATCCGGGCTGACCTCTTCAAGTCCTTCCATTTGGAATGCAATCGCTTCGGCTTCGAACCTGAAATCACCGCCAAGCTCTCCCGACTCCACGCCCGCATCTACGAGGTCCCCATCGCATATACCGCGAGACCATACGATGAAGGAAAGAAAATCGGGTGGAAGGACGGGGTGGCCGCACTGTGGTACATCTTGAAATACAACTGGTTCGTCCATCGCATCTGACCGACAGCCTGTTTCTACCCCCTAAGCAAGTTTTTTCACTTTTTTTTGCGATTTTCCTTGCAGAATTGTAAAAAAGGGGTTTATTAAGTGTAATATCCTCGGGAATCATTTGAAATGAAGATAGCTGTCCTAGCGGACATCCATGCCAACCTTGAAGCACTGCAGACCGTGCTGGCTCATGCGAAAGCCCAGGGAGTCACCAAATATGTCTGCTTGGGGGATATTGTAGGCTACAACGCCAACCCTCATGAATGCATGGAGATTGTGCGCGGATTGGACTTGCTCGGCGTGGTAATGGGGAACCATGATGCAGTGGCCTGTGGGCGACAGTCACTCATCGGCTTCAACCCATACGCGGCACAGGCCGCACAATGGACCCGAGACCAGCTTACGGATGAAGAACAGGCATGGTTGGCAGGACTGCCGTTCAAACAGGATATCCTGATTGACCAGCCGCTCACGCGCTTCACCATCGTTCACGCCAGCCTGAATCAGCCCGAGACTTGGGAATACGTCTTCGACTCCCATCAGGCGAATCTCTCCATGCAATTCCAATGGATGCCCTTATGCTTCATCGGGCATACCCATACACCTGTGGCATATGAGCGCTCCCTGCTTGAAACCATCGCCGGAAACTTCGACACGCTTCGCTTCAACCCTGAACACAAATACCTAATCAACTGCGGCAGCGTCGGACAACCTCGGGACCGCGATCCTCGCGCCGCATATGTGACTTACGACCTCGATCAGGGAACCATCCAGCTGCACCGCCTTCCTTACGATGTGACGACTGTCCAGACAAAAATCATCCAGGCGGGACTGCCGGAATATTGCGCCACTCGTCTGGCAGCCGGTCGCTGAAAAACTGCTAAATAATCGCCTGGCATTGAAACTTCTCGTCGTCAAACCTAGCAGTCTGGGCGACATCCTGCATACCTTCCCTGCCATCGCGGAAATTCATGCCGCGCTGCCGGAGGCCGAAGTCAGTTGGGTGGCCAATGTCTCTCTCGCGCCGATTGTGCGGCTTTATTCTCCATTGGCCAGGGTGATTCCCTTCCCCCGCGAGGCACTGAGAACATTCAGCATAGGACCGTTGCGGACTTTCCTGCACGAACTGCGGCAGGATGAATATGACGCGGTGCTGGATTTCCAAGGGCTGCTGCGCAGTGGTGTGATGACTTGGCTCGTCCACACCAAAGTACGGTTCGGTTTCGCCAACGCCCGCGAGGGCGCGCCTTTCGCATATAACCACGCCGTGCGACTTCCGCAGGAATTGCATCATGCGGCAGACAAGAACCGCTATCTCGCCCGCGAGTTCCTGCACAGTCTTGGTGTCGCTCCTGCCAGCGAACCGCCAGAGCCCACGCTCGTTCTGCCAGCGGAGTGGGAAGCGAAGGCGGAGGCGGTTCTCACGGAGCATGGCCTGACTGGAAGACCGTTGCTAGCCGTGGGTTGCGCCTCCCGCTGGGAGAGCAAGTCCTGGGCGCCGGAGTTCTTTGCCGAGGCGCTTCGTCTCGTGTGCCAGCAATGTCCAGGGACGCGCATCTGGCTTCTGGGGAGTCAGGAGGAACGCACACGCGCACAGGAGGTCTGCGCCTGCGCAAAATTGGAGGGAATCGTCAATCTGGCCGGCAAGACCGACCTGGGCACTCTGGCGGCAATGCTCGCCCGCTCGCAGGTGCTATTCACTAACGACAGTGGTCCCATGCACATCGCCGCCGCGCTCAAGGTGCCCTGCGTCGCCAATTTCGGCGCCACGGACCCAGAGAAGACCGGCCCGTATGGTCCAAGCGGTCGGCATTATGTCGTGCGGAGCCATTGCCCTAAAGCGCCCTGCTTCCGGCGCGAATGCCCAATGCACGATCGTCTGGCGTGCAGCCGACAAGCCAGCGCAGAAGAGGCCGCTCAGGCTATCCTGGAGAGGATTATCTAACCACTCTAGCCTATCTTTGCTAACCAGGCTACCCCCCTCTAACCCTTCTATCCCCCTCTAGCCATCCTAGTTCTGCTAGCCAGGCTAGTTTCTTCAGCCTTAGTCCCGTACTTGAATTATGCTAGAACTCACCACCATTGTCGTTGGTCCCTTTGAGGAGAACTGCCACATCGTGTGGCACCCGGAGACCCGCCACGCCTTGATTTTCGACCCCGGAGACGACTTTCCGGCCATCGACGCCATGCTCCAACAGCAGCGGCTCATTCCGCAGGCGGTGCTGCTTACCCATGCGCATGTGGACCACATCGGCGCACTGCCGGAACTCCTAAAGGCCTATTCCGTCCCCCTGTGGATGTACCCCAATGAACACGTGGTTTATGACTCGCCGGACAACGCCGTACCGCCCTGGCTGCCCGCCATCCCGAATCTCCCTCCATACACTAACGAACTGCCGCAACTGCCTGACTTCGACTTTCAACTCATCCCGACGCCAGGCCACACCCCCGGCGGATGCTGCTATCTTTTTCCCGCCGAAAAATTTGTCATCACCGGCGACACCCTCTTCGCGGGTTCCATCGGCCGCACCGACCTCCCTGGCGGAGACACTCTGACCCTGCTGAAATCCATCAACGACCAACTGATGCTCCTGCCGGAGGAAACCACCGTCTATCCCGGCCATGGTCCCGCCACCACCATCGGTGACGAAAAGCATCACAATCCATACATCTGACGTCTTTCCCAAGGGCGCATCATGCGTCCTATCTCCAGCAACCACAACCATATACCCCACACAAAAAAGATGAAACTATCCCGTAACTACTCGCTCCTTGTAGCCATCCTCCTTGTCCTTCTCGTCCACACCCTGCCCTGCATCGGTCAGGAGTCAATGGTCATTCCCATTGACATTTCCCACATGGCCAACTGCACGGTCGAGGAGCGCGTGGCTTTTCTCCTGGACATGGTCAATTCCCTCGCAGGGGACTACAGCCCTGAAGCCGCAGCCGCAGTCGCCGCTCTGAAGAAACCTGCCCAGCCGCAACCACCGCCACCCGTCGAGGTCGGCGAGTATGACTTCAGCAGCACTCGCATCAGCATCTACTTCAAGCATGTACAAGGGGATCTCCTACGACAGAACGATCCCGAATCCGACGCCGACAATCCCAAGACCTTTCTCCAGACGCGCGATGCCGCCTTTGACCCCACGCTTCTGGAAATCACTCCGCAGATGCCCGTCAAGTTTGTTCGCGACTACGGCTCCAGATATTACCTCCGCGGCGAGTTCCACCCCGGCGAGTTCTACCAGATCACCCTGAAGGCCGGCTTCCCCTGGAAGGACGCGCCACAGCATCTCGCCGAGGACTACGTCATCTCCGGACTCTGCCCCGACCTCCCATCGCAGGTAAGCCTCAGTTCCGAAGGGGCCTTCTTCCCACTTCATGCGCCCATCTGGGAACTGCCCATCCGGGCTGTCAACTACGATACAAAATTCACCTGCACCCTCTATGAACCCTACCCGGAAGTCATCCTCAACTACTTGCGGAATGTGGGCAACGACTACTTGTATTATAATGGAGGGGAATACAGCCGTTGGGCACGTTGGCTCGCCAATACGACATTCGACGTGGCGACGCGCCCCAACCAGCCGACTTTCACAGCGCTGGACTTGGCAAAGGCTGGCATTCCGCGCGACCGTCCAGGCATCTATACCCTCGTCACCGACTTCAAGAACACCTACTCCAGCTACAGCCGCACGCAGTCCCACCGCATTGTCGTCACCGACTTGGCTCTCTTTCTGACCGGCGCCAACGGCAACTACCTCTGTCAAGTGCGCAGTCTGGCGCACCCCGAAACGCCTGTCCCCGGTGTGCAGATTGAACTCTTCAGCCAGAAATTCCAGAGCCTGGCCAAAGCCACCACTGATGAACAAGGCGAGGCGCGCTTCCGCGTCCTCCCACTTCAGGACGCCGGCGACTGCCCCATGCTCCTGCTGGCGAAGAACCCGCAGAACAATGACTTGGCATACCTCGACTTCAACCGCGGACACATCAACCGAAACGGCACGCTTACCACGCTTCGCGACCCCAAGGCGCCCCAGGCACATCTCTCTGCCGAACGCGGCATCGCCTTGCCTGGTGACGAGGTCACCTTCACCGCGCTGGTGCGGAACCCCGCCGAGAACCGCCCCGTCGCCGGCCTTCCCCTGCAGTTCGACCTCCGTGACCCCAACGGCACACGGATTATCTTCAAGACCGTCACCACCGACGAATTTGGGATGCTCCAGTGCACCGTGAAACTTCCAGGAGAATCCCTCCTGGGCACCTACGATGCCTTCCTGCGGTTGCCCGGCGACCCAACTCTCGCCTGTGCGCCGTCCATCGCCTCCACCAGCCTCCTCGTCGCCAACTTCGTCCCGGACCAGTTTGGTGCGCGCATTGACCTCCCGAAGCGTCTTGACGCAAGTCAGCCGGAGGCCGAGTTCGCACTGCAGGCCGACTACTACTTCGGCGCCCCCGTCGAGAAAGCCAAGGTCGAGGCGTTCATCCGCGCCGAATGGCAGGAAATCGTGCCTCCACCCTTTGCCAAGGATTTCACCTTCGGACTTCGTAGGGATGATCTCCCCTTCATCAACACGCAAAGCAAAACCGGCGAGACGGACGAGAAGGGGCACCTCGCCCTCACCCTAAAAGTGCCGCAGCCCAAGGACGATGTGAAACTCCCCGCGCTCCCCATCCGCATCGCCGTTCAGGCGGAGGTCAAGCCGACGGGGGCACGCGCCGTGACCGCCCGTGCCAGCACCCGTCTCGACGCCTTTGAACGCTACCTGGGCAGCCGTGTCAGCCAGGAGGAAGAATCCCGCGTGAGGCTCCAATTCATCGCCCTGGACCCCGAAAACCAGCAGACCGCCCTCCCCCAGACACTTCAGGCAGACATCAGTCTCGGCACTTGGGAATATCTTCTTCAAGAACAGACCGCAGGCTGCTACCGCAGAATCTGGCAGTATGTCGAAAAGAAAATCCAGACCGTCGAACTGACTCTGGACGACGAGGATAGCGTATGGCTCGAACTCCCCGAAAACGGCAACTTCATTGTCACTTTCCAAGACGAAAATGGACGCCCCCTCAATCAACTCTCCTTCTGGCACTACGCCGGCGAATCCGGAGACCACTCGCCCAATCCCAATTCCCTCGAATTCAAACTCGATAACAGCAAATATCTCCCCGGTCAAACGGCAAAGATTGCCTTCGAGTCCAATTTTGACGGGACTTGTCTAATTGTGTCAGGTTCTCACCACACGCCGTTGCTCTCTGCCACCCAGCCGTTGAAGGTCGGCGAGAACACCCTCGAGGTCATCATACCAGAGACGCTGGTCCAGAGCAACTGGTTTGTCGGCGTGACCGCCGTGGGTACCATCCGCGAGGACGCCGACGGCAAACTCCACGACGCGCCGTGCCTGACCGGCATCGCCCGTCTCCCCGTGGACCAGAGCGCCCGGAAACTCGCCGTCACTCTGGAAGCACCGGAACAGACGCGCCTCGGCGAAACCATCGAGGTGGCCTTGAATCTTGCCGACTCACAAGGGACCCCCGTCGTCGGCGAGGCCGCCATCTGGGGAGTGGATGAGGGTATCCTCGCGCTGACCGGCTACCAGGCGCCCGACGTCTTTGCGGCCTTCTTTGACAATCAGCATTACCCCTTTGAACTGAACAACCTCTACCCTGACCTCTACCCGATGCTCCGCGTCGTCAACGGCCAGATTGGAGGCGGAGCCCCCTTCGCCCCCGCCTTTGGCGAAAAGGCGGCGGATTTCCGAGGCAAACTCCTGGACACGGATGAGACGCCGCACGTCGTGCAACTTGGACTCCTCAAGACCGACGAAACGGGACGCGCTTCCGCCAAAGTCACTCTTCCCAAATTCGCCGGAACCATGCGTCTGATGGCAATCGCCACTGACGGGACCACCCGCCTCGGCAATGCCCAGAAGCCGCTCGTGATGCACGACGAAGTGACGCTCACCCTCGTCGCCCCGCGCGTCGTCGCCCCCGGCGACACCATCGTCCTGCGCAGCTCCGTGTTCAACCAGGAACTCGCGGAGACGAAATTCGCCTGGAGTCTCGGCCGTGACCTGGCAGGATTCCAGCCCACTTCTGGCGACCTCGCCATCCCCAAAGGCGCCTCGGAAACCGTCTCCGCCCGCCTGGTCATTCCACCCGAAACCGCTGAAGGGGCGCTGCCCATCCTCCTCGCCGTCGAGACGCCGGAGGGTCTCCGCTTCGAGAAACGCACCGTCATCACCGTGCGCAGCCACATCCCGCCGCAGCCGGTCTGCGAGACGACCATCCTGAAACCCGGCGAGGAACTCAGCGTGACGCTCTCCGGCCGAGCGACCGATTTGCTCCGCGTGGGGTCTCCCGTCGCGCGGCTCCTGCGCCATTGGGAGTGGCTCAACGACTACCCGTATGGCTGTCTGGAGCAGATCACCGCCACCGCCTTCCCGCAACTCGCCGTCGCTGACCTCATCGCCGCCGGACGCCTCCCCGAACGCATGTTGCCCGGCGCACGCCAGCGCATCCAGGACACCCTGGAGAAGTACCCCGCATACCTGGGACACAATGGCTGGCACACGATGTGGCCCAACTCCGGCTACTACACCGCCGTCTGGGAGGAGGGGTCGCTCTTCGCATTCTTCTTCCAGGCCGAGGTCACCCGCGCCGGCTTCCCGATGGGCGCAGGCGAACGCCTCCAGCGGGTCAAACTCCTGCGCACCTTCATTAATGACCGCACTCGCCCCCAAGAGGAACGCGCGCTGGCGCTCTATATCCTCTCCATTCTGGCACCCACCCACGTGAAAGCCTACGCCAACTTCTTCCTGCCTCTTGGGACCTCCTCCATCCACCCATACGCGCAGTTCCTGACCGCGATGGCGCTCCTGCGTGGCGGTTATGCGGCCGAGGGCGTCGAACTTTGGAACAGCATCGCCGACACCGACTTCACTCGATTCGTCAGTTTCAACGACGGCACGGGCCGCGCCTACAGCACCACCACCCTGGACACCCCCGTGCGACGCACCGGCCTGGCACTTTGGCTCCTCGCCGACCTCCTCCCCGACGACCCGCACCTCCCGCAACTCGCGCTTGACCTCGATACGCTCGCGGCAGACGACGACTACTTCACCACGCAGGAACACGCCTGGTACGCCCTCGGACTGTCAAAATACCTCCTGAACCTTCCCGTTCCCCAGGGCGAGTCGCACTTCGCGGCCACTCTCACGGCAAGCGACGGCAAGGTCCGCGAACTGGCTTTCACCGGCGATCTGCCTGTCGAGGTCACCGACCAGGGTGCCTACACCCTGCGCAACACCGGCACCGAGCCCCTCACTGTCACGCATAGCTACCGCGCCAGCCTCAAGGACGCCAAGGACATCGACAGCGGCCTGCATGTCAGCCGGGAATACCTCGACCACAACGGCCAGCCCGTGACTACCTGCAAAGTCGGGGAACTCCTCACCGTGAGAATCACCCTCAGCGGCGCACAGGCGGACGACCTCGTGGTCTCCGACCTCCTGCCCGCCGGACTCGAAATCGAGGACGAGCGGCTGCTCACCCGCTTCTCCACACCAAAACGTCTGGCCGGCACTCCCACCACTGAACTGACCGCGAAACTGATGGAGAAACGCTTCGACCGAATGCTCTGGTTCGGAGACTTCTATGGTGCCGACAAGCCGCACACCATCAGTTACCAGGTGCGTGCGGTGACTCCAGGTGTCTTCCAAGTTCCTCCGGTGCAGGCCGAGGCGATGTACCGCCCGCAACTGCGTGGCATCAAATATCCCGCCACGCCCACCCTCATCATCGAGGAATAACCTACGCCATATCCCCCCATACGGCTACCGCCGGTGGGGGACTCTGCCGGAATGCCCTGCACGGCCTGTCACAGGCTCGTGCAGGCACTCCGCCCTCGCCCATTGAGCACCCGAACGATTTGCACCAAAACACAATAAATGGGAATTATATACTTTACTTGGACAAGACGAGCGACCGCGTAGCGTGCGTACCGACGGCGGCTCGCCGTCGACAGTGCAGGAGGCGCCGCCACTCTGGATGCGAAAGGGGAGGGACGCGCTCCCGCGCGCCCTTCAAGTAAACAGGAAAACATTATACCTTATTTATATCGTATGATTCAAAAAGATGAATTACCTCATGCAAGACAAGTGGGATTTACATTATGCTTTGTAGGACGCGCTGGAGCGCGGCCCTCCCGCATCACCAACATTGATTGTCCAACTTAGGAACTGTGCAAAAATTATCTGTGCAGATTGTGCGCTTTTGGCGCATTTCCGCCGCAATTGCTCGTTGCGTAGGTGGCTACGCGCCTCGCAATTGCGACAAAACTGCATCCAAAATCGTTACAATCTGCTTTTACAA
>JAFZWH010000110.1 GCA_017617415.1 Victivallales bacterium
CAAGGTGTTTCAGACCAAACCGACGATTTCTCCGCGCACCGAATGGGGCATCCCCCAGGAACGGCGGTTATTGCTCTGCATCTCGCGCATCGACTATCAGAAAAACCAGGCGATTCTGCTGGAGGCGTTGGCAAAACTGCCCGATACCCATCTGCTGCTCGTCGGCCCCATAACCTCCCAAATCTATTACGAACAGCTGCTTCAAAAGGCTCACGGCCTGAATGTCACCAATCGCCTGACCATCATCCCTGGCTTGCCGCCCGACGACCCGCGCCTCAAGGCAATTCTCCACGAGGCCGAGCTCTTCGTGCTCCCATCCATCCACGAGCCCTTCGGCATCGTCGCCCTCGAAGCCTGGGCCGCCGGACTTCCCGTGGTCGCCGCACGCGTCGGCGGACTGCCGGACTTCATTGCCCATGAACGCAACGGACTGCTCTTCAACCCGCAGGACGCGGCGGACCTCACCGCCCAAATCACGCTCCTCCTGGCGGATGACAGCTTGCGCAACAGGCTGGTCACCAACGCACTGTCCGATGTCCAGGAGTTCTCCTGGGCAAATCTCGGCAAACGGCTGGTCAATCTCTACCAGGAACTGCTCCATGCCAAATAATATCCTATTTATAGGCGGACCGACCGGCTTCGCCGGAGGCATCGAGCAATATGCCTTCCAGACCGCAAAGTTCCTGCGGGAGAACGGCCTGCGCGTGGACTGGTGCGGCTTCGGAGAAAACGTCCGGGACAGCCAGGCATTCCTAAGCGGCTTCGACCGCTCTGCCACAACGGAACAAGTCCTGACGGAATCCGACAACTACGCTCTGGTCGCCCTGCACAAGTTGCCGAGTTTCAAACTATTGAACGCCTTACGGGCAAAATTCGGCGAACGGCTCGTCTTCTGGGCACACGACCACGACCTCTATTGTCCGCGACGGCACTACTACACGCCTTTCGGACGCACCAACTGCCACCGCGCCTACGCCCCTCTGCGATGCTGGCTCTGTGCACATGTCACCAATCCGCGTCACTGGAAATCCTTGCATTCAAACCATTCTGCGTTGCTACGCGAATTGAAAGGGCACCACGCCGTCGTCCTCTCCGCATTCATGGCGGAGAATCTCCGCAAAAATGGCTTCACTGCCGAAAAGATCCATCTGCTAAACCCCGCAATACAACCATTTGACTATATAAGTAATAAATTTAATTCAAATATGTTAAATATAATTTATCTCGGCCAGCTCATCCGTGGAAAGGGCGTGGATCTGCTGCTGGAGGCCCTAGGAAAACTGACCATCCCCTGGCACGCCCGAATCGTAGGGGATGGCCCCGACCGCGCGATGCTGGAAAACTTGGCGGACCGCCTTGGCATCCGTGACCGCCTGGAGTTCACAGGCTGGCTGGAAAAGCCAGGAGCCATTCTCTCTCAAAGTGATGTGGCGGTCTTCCCCAGCCGTTGGCAAGAACCTTTCGGGCTGTCGGGTGCCGAAGCACAGGCGCACGGAGTGCCAGTGGTCGCCTTCGATGTCGGCGGCGTGCGGGAATGGCTGGAGGACGGTGTCACCGGCTATGTGGTTCCACCGTTGGACACGATGGCAATGGCGGACCGCCTCACGAAACTCTTCCAAGACCCCGCGCTTCGGCGGTCTCTCGGCGAGAATGCCCGCCGACGTATGCAGGAGCGCTTCTCCCCTGAGCATTTTCTGGCTGGCTTCCAGAAACTTCTATCGGAGGTGTCACCATGAGGATCCTGCTCTCCTGCGTGCCCTTCGACCACGGCAAGTCCGGCATCTCCGTGTATCTCCGCAATCTGGTCGCCGCCCTGACCGCCCAAGGGAACGACCTCACGCTGATTGTGGAGGCGGATGCGGCGGAGGCCTTCCCAAACTACCCCAAGGTCGTCCTGCCGAACTTCTGCCGAAAGCCGCTTTGGTCCATGCTCTACCACCTGTTCGTGTTGCCTTTTCGGCTGCGCTTCAGGGACTTCGACATGGTCATCCTCGGTGCGGCCAACCGCCGTGCCTTCTGCCGCTACCCCGTCTTCACCGCCGCCGTGGTCCATGATCTCTCGCAATACCACGTCCCCGCCAAATACGATGTCTTTCGGATGTTCTACATCAAATGGCTGCTGCCGCACTATGTCCGAAAGGCGCAGACCGTGGTCGCCATCAGCCAGGCGACCGCAGCAGATTTGCGGGACCACTGGAAAATCCCGCCCGACAGGCTGCATGTCATCTACAACGGCGTGTCCGCCCCCTTGTTGGACTCGGGGACTGTGCAACCCTGGCTTCAGGAACACGGCGTGAACCGCCCCTACATCCTGTATATCTCTCGTCTGGAGCATCCAGGCAAAAACCATCATCATCTAATCGAGGCGTTCAGCGCTTTGCCGCCCGAAGTGGCCAGCCAGTTTGATCTGCTGCTGCCTGGAGCGCCCTGGAACGGCGCAGCGGAAATCCTTCAGGCAGCCAAGAACTCCCGTTACGCCGACCACATCCACTGCGTCGGCTATGTCCAGCCCGAACTGTTGCCAGCCCTCTACCGCACGGCGAAGTGCTATGTATTCCCTTCGTATGCAGAGGGTTTCGGACTATCGCTCATCGAGGCCATGCAATATGGCGTGCCCTGCGCCTGTTCCAACACCACCGCGCTGGGCGAACTCGGAAAAGGCGCCGCACTGCTCTTCGACCCCGGCCGCACAGACGAAATCTCCCACGCACTCAACGAGCTGCTGACGTCGAAAGAAAAATGCGAGGAACTCCGCCAGAAGGGCCTCCAGCGCGCAAAAGAGTTCTCCTGGGAAAACACCGCACGGGCGTTCGGACAACTCGACCGACGCCCCAGAGTCTTCGGAGTGCCCTGCGACAATGTCACGATGAACCAGGCGCTTGAACGGCTTGACGAACTGGTGCATACCCCTGGCACCGCCTTCGCGGCATTTGTCAATGCCCACTGCCTCAATGTCGCCTACAAAGATGCCGAATACCGCGAAATCCTCAATCGCGCGGATGCCGTCTGGCCGGACGGTGCGGGAGTCCGGCTCGCTGGACGCATTAAGGGCTTCCCCGTGCCGTCCAATGTCAACGGCACTGACCTGTTCCCCCTGCTCTGCCAACGTCCTTACCGCATTTTCCTGCTGGGCGGAGCGCCTGGCGTCGCCGAGCAGGCGATGGCGAAAGCACGTGAAAAGTCCCCCAACGCGCAATTCGTGGGCGCCGCTTCGGGCTTCTTCGCGAATGAGGCAGAGGAACGCCAAGTCATCGACCAGATCAACGCCTTGCAACCAGATATCCTGCTGGTCGCCATGGGAGTTCCACTTCAGGAAAAGTGGATCGACCGACACCGCGCAGAACTCAACTGCGGAGTCGCG
>JAFZWH010000111.1 GCA_017617415.1 Victivallales bacterium
AAGTTCGTGGTGGCGGTCACGCAGTTGCCCAAGGTCTGCAAGTGCTTCCACGTGCCCGTGCAGTCCGGCAACGACCGCATCCTCAAACTGATGCACCGCAACTACACCGCCCGCGAGTACCTGGACCGCATCGACGCCATCCGCGCCAAGGCCCCCGAGACGCTCTTCTCCACGGATATCATCGTGGGCTTCTGCAGCGAGACGCGGGCGGAGTTCGAGGACACCCACGAGGTCATGCGGCGCGTCGGCTACGACATGGCGTATATCTTCCGCTATTCGCAACGCTCTGGAACGAAGGCCGCCGAGACGCTGAAGGACGATGTCAGCGAGGCGGAAAAGCATGAGCGCAATCAGATTCTCCTGCAGGAACTCAACGAGAGCGTGGCCCGTCACAACGCGCAGATGATCGGGCAGACCGTCCCTGTGCTCATCGAGGGTCCCAGCCCACGCAACCCGAAGCGCTGGTGCGGACGAAGCGACCGCAACAAGATGGTCCTCTTCGAGGCTACGCCCGAACTCAAAGTCGGAGAAATCCGAAACTTCCGCGTGACGCGCTCCACGGAGAATGCCCTCTATGGCGAATTGACAAACAATGACAATTCTTGACAATCATGGTTGGATGTGAGATTCTTTGTGATTATATATGACTATTTATTCAATATCGTCAACAAGAAACTTCTATCTGACATGTGCGCCATCATTTGGGAGCAAAGTCGGCAGTTTTACCGGGTCTATCCAATTGCGAACGCACTGCGTTCGCAATTGAACTGGACGCAGTATCGTGCTCTGACTCAAGAACCTACTTTAGACCATAAGCCAACCTTAATAGACAATCTCTGACAACAATGGTCATCTTATCCATCGGTGGCAATTTAGGTGATGTGGAAGCGACCTTCGCGCGGGCGCTAACGGCATTGGAGCAAGGCGGCTTCGTCGTGACGAAAGTTTCGTCGCCCTACCGAAATCCGGCAATGGGCTGCGAGGAGGGCGCTCCAGAGTTCGTGAACTGGGCGGTGGTCGGTGAGTGGTCGGGTACGCCGTTGGAGTTACTGGACTTGGCGCAGTCCATCGAGGTCGCCGAGGGACGTCCCGCCGATCATCCGCATTGGCATTCGCGCACGCTGGACATCGATATCATCGAATGCAACGGCGTGGTCTGCGACACCCCGCGCCTCACTCTCCCGCATCCACGTTGGCGGGAACGCGACTTCGTGATGATTCCCCTGCGGGAAATCCTGCCCGCCTTCTTGGAGGACCAAAAGTAATGCCAGAACTCCCTGAAGCAGAGACTGTCGCGCGGGCCTTGGAGCGGGTGCTTCCGGGTCGCAAGATCACTGGCGTTGTGGTGCGTGTGCCCAAATTGCGTACGAGCCTCCAACCGCTGTTGGAGGCCCATTTGACGGGACACGTCTTTACGGCGGTCCATCGGCGTGGACGATACATCATCCTCACGATGGATGACCAACGTGGGCTGCTGATGCATCTGGGGATGACTGGCGCGGTGAGCGTGGTACCCGCCGTTGAGCCATTACGTCGCCACGAGCATCTGATTCTGAGACTGGACAATGGCGATTCCTTCCGCTTTGAGGATCCACGGCGTTTCGGTTTGCTGGAGTGCCATCCCCTCAAGGACGACGGCTTGCCCCCTGCGCTGGATTTTCTCGGGCCAGAGCCGCTGACGGAGGAGTTTTGCACAGAATACTTCTACCAGACAGCACGCCAACGCCATATCGCGGCGAAGGAACTGCTGATGGACAACACGGTGGTGACCGGCGTGGGGAATATCTACGCCACCGAGAGCCTCTTCCTGGCGGGAGTCCGTCCCACGCGCCGCAGTGACCGCCTTAGCCGTGCGGCGTGTGGACGGCTGGTCGATGCCGTCAAGGAAATCCTGACGCGGGCGATTGCAGCAGGAGGTACTACCATCTCCGATTTCCGTGGCGTGGATGGCTCGGAGGGCAGCTTCAACCGCGAACTGCTCATCTACGGCAAGGCTGGCGAACCCTGTCCTCATTGCGGAGCGATTTTACGCACGGTCAAACTCGGCGGCCGTTCATCATGCTATTGCCCAAAATGCCAGAAATAGGTCAGAGGAGTTCAAAGTTTAAAGTTTAAGGGTTAAAGTTATAAGAATCCCCGTGCCTGTCGCCAGTGGATTTGCACGAGTTATTCCTAGTTTTACTGTCCGACTTTATGACTATTGCGACTTTTTGTGACTTCCTGATTGGCAGAGAATTACGGATATAAAGTACAACCGTCGCCCAATTCCCCGATCATCGCCATGAAGTCATCATGCCTGAACCCCAAAACGAAATCATCATCTATCAGCCGGATGCGACGATCCGGTTGGAGGTCCGTCTGGAGAACGATACCGTATGGCTCACGCAGAGCCAGATGGCACAGTTGTTTGGCTGTACCATCAAAAATGTCAGCGTTCATTTAAGAAATATATATCAATGCAATGAATTGCAAGAAGATGCAACTATGAAAGAAATTTTCATAGTTCGATTTGAGGGGCAGCGCGAAGTCAGCCGAACTGTTTCCTGTTACAACCTGGATGCAATCATCTCCGTAGGCTACCGCGTCAATTCTATTCTCGGAGTCAAATTTCGCCAATGGGCGACCGGGGTCCTGAAGGACTATCTCCTGCGAGGCTATGCAGTCAATGACCGCCTAGACCGCCTGGAAAACCGCATGACCAAGGCTGAGGAGCAAATCGGAGTGTTCGTCAAGACCGCACTGCCGCCGGTGGAGGGAGTCCTTTTTGAGGGACAGATCTGCGATGCATACGCGACCGCGCTCAAGATTATCAGAAGTGCGCGAAGTTCCCTGGTTCTCATTGACAACTACATCGACGAGAGCGTCCTGACCATGCTTGGAGACCGCAATCCAGACGTATCGGCGACCATTTACACCAGGCACTTCAGCCGGAAACTCCGGCTTGACCTCCAGAGGTACAACGCGCAGTACCCGCCCGTCGTCATCAAGGCCTATCAGGGTGCTCATGACCGCTTCCTTATTCTAGACGATGCCACAGTCTATCACGTCGGCGCATCGCTGAAAGACCTGGGGAAGTCCCTCTTTGCCTTCTCGCGCATGGAACTCCCCGCCAGGGAAATCCTCGATCGGCTACCAAAGTAATCCCCGTGCCTGTCGCCAGTGGCTAAAAAAAGCGCGGCAATGCGTGGCGGCACCTCGCCGTTGTCAGAAAAATCCCTATTGAGAGGCACTCTGATATCTGCCTCTGTTGTCATCGTTGGATTGCTAAACTTCTGAGGTTAAAATTCTCTCCATCGGTCCAGCATTCTGCGGTGAATCTGTGAGATTGGCAGGTGAAGGACAGAGAATATACAGGAAAAAACTCATACGGTTCAAATTCAACGAAGGAAATTTTCGGAGACTGCCCCGCTTCTAATTCTTGTTTGATAGCAACAACGTTTTCGTATTCCTTGGAGGATTTTATCAGCATTGCCATGTATGTGTTGATGGCCGATAAGATCTCTTGACGGTTTGGAAAGAGGCGGCCGCTTTTCCACGACAACCATTTACCCTTGGATGAATACTGCCGCCACCAAATCGTGTCATTGCTAAAGACGATGGCCAGATAGCTCCATGCTTCTGCCTTTAGTGCCATGATTTTCAATTCGGCAGGGAAATCACCAATTGCTTTGCCGTTCAGTTCAATTGTCATCTTCGGCGTGTCGGCCGAATCCACTGCGGGAGCGATTTTGAGTCTCCCGATATCCATCTTCATGGAATAGTGCCCGAAGAGTTTTTGATAGAGAACGCCAGCGGGTGCCGTATCGTATTCGGAGAGCATTTCCTCCACGCATTTGATTGGATATAACGGAATGAGCAGAGGGGCAAAGAGGAGGATTCCTGGTCCAAATGAGCCACGTATAGGAGTATGAAACGCACGATTCAACACCGCCACGGGGACGGCCAGGGTGTCCGCCACTATGATGCCCGCGTCGCCGACTGCCGCTGCGGAAAGGCTTACCGGGTAGGTGTACCAAGGCGCACAACGGGCGGTTTCCGCAGTCAGGTAATTGAACCTGCCATTGAGACGACCGCGTACTGGCCCGTTGATGCAACCTTGAACAGCCAATAGGAGAATTGCCAATAACCCGCATCGGACTCCGGACAATATTCTAGCAGAGCCTCTTTGGCCTTGAATTTGCATTGTTGATGCTTTGTCCATGTCTGATTGTCAGGAGGGGGCAATTAAAATTTGGCAACATCTTGAAAGCGACTCTAATAATATAATGCACCTGAACGGCGGTGCCCTGTCCCCGTTAGACGGGTGGTGTCTGTCCCCGCTGTTCACAACTCGTTGCTTTCAGGTCAGAGGTCAGAGGTTAAAAGCCTGACGTCTGACGTCCCGCCCTGACATCCGTCGTCCGACGTCTGACGTCCCGCCTTGTCGTCCCGGCCTGACTTGCTTTTCTGTTCTGAAACGCCAGAAAAGGCGGGGCATCATCGCACGGCCTTTAAATATGAATTATATTAAGCGAGTTTTCGCAAAACGGGACGAGCGGTCCCATCAACTACTAAGGAGAATACCATTCCATGACGACCTTGAAAGACCTCAAGAACGCCGAACTGAAGAGCTGGCTCCAGGGCTGGGTTGACCTCTGCAAGCCGACCGATGTGTACATCTGCAACGGCTCGAAGGAAGAATATGACAGCCTGTGCGACCTGATGGTCAAGACTGGCACCTTCATCAAGCTGAAGACTCCCGCGAACTCCTACCTGGCTCGTTCCGACAAGAGCGACGTCGCCCGCGTCGAGGAGCGCACCTTCATCTGCTCCAAGACCGAGAAGGACGCCGGCGTGACCAACCACTGGAAGGAGCCCGGCGAGATGATGGCCGAGTTCAACAAGGTCTTCGACGGCGCGATGCAGGGCCGCACGATGTATGTGATTCCCTTCTCGATGGGCAATCCCGAGTCCCCGCTGGCCAAATACGGCATCGAGATCACCGACTCTCCGTATGTTGTGGTGAACATGGAGATCATGACCCGCGTCTCCCAGGTCATTCTGGACCGCATCGACGCCGGCCACGAGTATGTCCACGCGGTGCACTCCAATGGCGCGCCGTTGGCGGATGGCCAGGCGGATGTGCCGTGGCCCTGCGCTCCGGTCGAGAAGAAGTATATCTCGCAGTTCCCCGAGGAGCGCAAGATCATCTCCTTCGGCTCTGGCTACGGCGGAAACGCGCTGCTGGGCAAGAAGTGCTTCGCGCTGCGTATCGCGACGGTGCTGGCACGTGACGAAGGCTGGATGGCCGAGCACATGCTCATCCTGAAACTGACCAGCCCGGAAGGCGAGGTCAAGTATGTCACTGGCGCCTTCCCCAGCGCCTGCGGCAAGACCAACCTGGCCATGCTCACTCCCACCATCCCTGGCTGGAAGGTCGAGACCATCGGCGACGACATCGCCTGGATGCGCTTCAACGAGAAGGACGGCATGCTCCACGCCATCAACCCCGAGGCGGGCTTCTTCGGCGTGGCCCCCGGCACCTCCATGAAGTCCAACCCCAACGCCATGAAGACCATCAATGGCGGCAATACCATCTTCACCAACGTCGCCCTCACTGACGACTACAGCTACTGGTGGGAAGACGGCGATGTCAAGGACCCCGGCAATGTCGTGGACTGGCTGCGCCGTCCCTGGAACAAGGCGAACAACCCCGCCGGCCCCGCCGCCCACAAGAACTCCCGCTTCACCACTCCGGCCAAGCAGTGCCCCGTCATCGCTCCGGAATGGGAAGACCCCGAGGGCGTGCCGATTTCCGCGATTCTCTTCGGCGGCCGCCGCAAGACCGTCGTCCCGCTGGTGAATGAGTCCCTCTCGTGGGAGCACGGTATCTTCATGGGCGCGACCATGAGTTCCGAGATGACCGCCGCCACCCTCGGCGGGGCCGGACAGCTCCGCTTCGACCCGATGGCGATGCTGCCCTTCATCGGCTACAACGCCTGCGACTACTTCCAGCACTGGCTCGACATGGCCAAGCACCCGCTGTGCAAGAAACTCCCGAAGATCTACTACGTGAACTGGTTCCGTCGCGGCGAGGACGGTCACTTCCTGTGGCCCGGCTACGGCGACAACAGCCGCGTCCTCAAGTGGATCTTCGAGCGCTGCGACGGCAAGGCCACGGCCAACCAGACCGCCATCGGCAACCTCCCGACCGAGGATGCCATTGACATGTCCGGACTGGATATCTCCGCCGAAGACAAGAAGACCCTCCTCTCCGTGGACGCCGAGGGCTGGAAGGCCACTCTCCCGCAGTTCAAGGACTGGCTGGACAAGCTCAACAAGTTCGGCAATATGCCCAAGGAGATCTTCGACCAGTTCGAGGCCCTCAAGGCACGCCTGGGCTAATTCCTGAATATATGTCGTAACTACTTGCGCCACAATATGTTATGTATTGTGGCGCAAGTGCTTTTAAGAAATGGCGCCTCTCACATTTCCTATGCCAAGATGAATCTCTCATATCTCGAAGGACGGAAATTCTGCGTGGTGTTCGTGAAGGTGCTGGACGCGGCATCGGGCAAGGTGCAGTGCCGCTGTCTGCGCGGTCGCGCGGCCTTCAACCAGGGACATCTGGATGTGATGACCGAACGCGGAGCCATCTTCACCGTTCCGGCCTCCGCGCTGGCGACGGTCGCCCCCAACGACGGCACGAAGATTCTGGGTGACTGCGAATACTATTGTCTGGTCAAGGTGGACCCGAATATCGACTTGGAGCACGGCGGACACGGCCATCACCACCACCCCGGCTGCACTTGCGGCTGCCACGATGACGATGACGACCTGGGCGGCTCTCCTATCGTCTTTTGAAGGTTAAAGGGTAAAGTTTAAAGGGTAAAGTTAATTGGCGTGGGTATAAGTAATCGTCTTTGAAGTTTAAAGGACAAAATGAATCAGTATTTGTATAACATAGTGCTATAAAAGAAGTTAATGTGAACTATAAACTTTAACCTTTTTCCTTTAACCTTTAAACTTCTATAATGTTTCCGCGTTCGACGCGGAAGGTCTTGATATTGTCACCGAAACCAGGGGGGATGGCGGTTCCGGCGAAGATGACCTGCCCAGAGGCAATTAGTTGATTCAGAAAAGCCTCGCGGCGCGTGGCGTCCAGTTCGCCCAGGACATCATCCACGATCATCGTGATTTCGGACTGGCCCTTCTGCTCTCGCAGCAACTCCAGCACGCCGAAGCGCA
>JAFZWH010000112.1 GCA_017617415.1 Victivallales bacterium
GCAAAGTCGTGGATTTCAAGCGCAAGTTCTATCCAAGGGCCTGGGCGAGATACGACTTGGCGTTTCCAGGTGAGATTCGCCTGATGCCCCCAGAACACGGTCTGAAATCGCTTGCAAGTGACTATGCCCAGATGCAGGAAATGATTTTCGGCGACTACCCCAAGTGGGAAGACATCCTCACTGGATTGCAAAATCTTGAGACCGTCATCAATAGCAATAGAGATTTTACCCTCAAAAGCTGAGTTTTACCCTTTAAAATCCAGTTTCATGAAACGCGAATTTAAAGGGTAAAACTTGATGCAATGCGGGGCGGAAATTTTCAATGGCAGTGGGAGCATCGAAACTGCCAAAGGTGCGCCGAAATGTCACTGGCGATGCCTATAAGGTCGTGACGAGTGGAGTCATTTCTCTGCCTGGAACAGACCGGGAATCTGCATCTGCGAGGTGATTCTGTATCCAATGGACTTGTAGCCCGTCTTACGACGCTCGAACATCCTTGCCGTCATCGGAATCTTCAAGTCCGCATAGTCATAGATGACCACCTCCGTCTTCCTGTCATACAGCCGATGGAGACGTCCGGCGTATTGCGCCAATGTCCCGCGCCAGGAGATGGGCATCGTCAGGAACAGCGTATCCAATCTCGGGTCGTCAAAGCCTTCGCCAAGAAATTTGCCAGTTGCCAGCAGAAGGCGCGGTTCGTCTGGTGGGACGGCTACAAAGGCGTTCTGGATTTCAGCCAATGCCTTTCGCCTCATCCCTCCCTGCATCACAAAGAGATTTGGCACGTCGCGGAACTGCTCTGACAGCCAGGCAAGATGCTCCTTGCGCTCGGTGATGACAACGGGACTACGGCCTTCGGCCAGTGCGGCACGCACGTCATCGACAATCATCCGGTTGCGAACATCGTCCCTGACAAGCAGTTCGTAAATGCCGTGTATAGACGGCTTCGTCTGATTCGCGTCATCTGTCGGCGGTAGTTGCAGTGCAGTCTCCCTGACCACCACCCTATGGTCAAAGGGGTGTTCCTCGGCCTGCCGTCTGTCGTTTACCCGATAGCGAACGGGACCGCATTGCATGAAGATGATGGGATGATGTCCGTCCTTTCTGGTGAGTGTTGCGGAGAGGCCTAGAACATACCTGCACTTGCACTGTCGTATCACGGCCTCAAATGTGAACGCCGAAAGATGATGGCATTCATCCACGACCACCATTCCGTAGTTGCCGACGATGTCATCCACCACGCCATCGTGAATGAGGCTCTGGATCGAGGCGATGTCTATGATGTTGTCTGGTTTCCGCTTGCCTCCGCCAATCGTTCCAATCTGCGTCCTGTCAAGTCCCAGAAATGTCTGTAGACGGCTTCTCCACTGCTCCAGCAGCTGCACCCTGTGGACAAGGACAAGGGTGTTGACGGAACGCATGGCAATCAAGTAGATGGCCACCACTGTCTTGCCGAATGCCGTTGAGGCAGAAAGAACCCCGAGGTCGTTTGCCAGAAGCGCACTGGCTGCCTTCTCCTGTTCCTCCCGCAGTTTTCCCTGGAATGAGAAGTTCTGAGGAATGCCGCGGTTGCGCTTGTCTTCCACGGAATACGGGATCTGGTTGTCCAGAAGAAGATGAGTCAAGTCCTCCGCGCATCCTCTGGGAAGTCCGATGTGCTCGGGAAAATCCTCGGCGCAGCAGATGATGCGCGGCTTGTCATAGACGGGCATTCGCATCGCCTGGGCACGATAGAATTCGGGATTCTGGAATGCGGCCAGCCGAAGCAGTGCAGTTCGCAGCTTTGGTGTGAGCTGGTCTTTTGCAAAATATATTTCATTGTCAATGACAATGTCAAGAGGCCGCTTAAGTCCTTCAGCGAGATTCTGCGGTTTGCGTTTGCGTGACGGTGGCTGTTCCCAAGGTTTCTCGTCTTCCTCAAGCTCAGGCATCTTCACTGCGGTGACGCGCCCCGAATTCACCGCCATGCTGGCCAGAGTCTCCACTGCATCGGGTGTCATTCGCGAGAGGCCGACCAGATAATCCCACTGGTCAGGGTATGGCTGGAACGAACCATCCACAAAGACGCTGTTGCCAGCCCTTCTTGGCTTTGCCTGCAAGGGCAGTGCAATCAGGTTGCCAAGTCCGCCAGACGGCATCGTGTCCTGGTTCGGGAAAAAACGGTCGTAGGACTCAAAGCCAAGTTCGGGGCGGGTCTCCATCGTCTCCGTCAGCAGGAAACTGCCCATCTGCCTTGCGATGTACGCGGCAACCGGTGCCGTGAAGAAAATCCAGACATGAGCACCGTTCCCTGACCGTGAGCGCTCCACGGCTGCTGGCACATTGTGTCTTCGGCAGGTGTCAAGGAACGCCTTGGTATCCTCCTCGTAGTTCTTCTTGTCAAAGTCCACTGCAAGAAAATGGCAGTGCTCATTCTCAAGCATTGGATAGATGCCGATGGTGAAGTCGTTGCCCCGCCTGTCCACGCCACGTAGATGCATTTCAACGGCCTTGTCCGTGACAGGCAGAAACACGCGATAGGGGCATTCTGCGCACTTGGTCTTCGGCTTGTTGCAAAGGCCATGCCGCCACTCGTTTGCGCAGGCGGGCTGATATCCTGAACGCCCTGTCTTCTTGCTTTCAAACCGTCTGGGATAGACATCATCCCTCCCTTTGAAAAGCCGCCTGAAAGTGGCGATCTTCTCCTGAGGGGAATAGACGGAACTGGCAGGTTTGAGCACAGGCTTGGCAATGCTTGCCATCCGTTGCCGTTCAGCCTGCAATTGCACAATCCGCTCCTGAATGAACTTCTGTTCCTGATTCAGTTCAGAGAGTCGGTTCTGCAACTGGTTCAATTCAGCATCAATGGAATCCATCATCGTCTGGTTTTGTCGGAAGTCTTTTGGCCAAGAATCTGCAGGACGCCAGAGACCTTTACATTCTCTATGTAATCCACTGTGCTTTTGTTCTCTGCCATTGCTATTTCCTCCTATTGCGGTGCTCCGTCATCGCATCCAATCACCATTGGAAATCCTCCATCATCTCGTCAAGTGCCATCTGGACTCGCTCGTCACTCTCGCCCCTTAGCGAAAGTGCCAAAGACAACGGGTCTATTGCGCCGTCGCCCAGAATATCCGGGCGGTATCTCCACAGCTGTAGCACGATGTCTGCCTCATCCGCAGGGATGGCATCGTATTTCCCCTTCCAGAACTCCTTCATGCCCACGGCATACGTCTCTGGCGGTGCATCCGCGAGCATGGTTCGTTCGGCAAGGGCATTCGCGCCAGCCTTGAATGCCTTGACGCCACCTGGCATATCCATCACACCCACTGTCCGCTTGCAGGGGTTCACCAGATAATCCTGGCAGGTTTCCCACAGGGCACGCCCGCTTTGGCTAAAGCGGAACTCCAAGTCGCCTGCCCCCCTGCCTGGTCTGCTTTTTCCCCAAGCCAAACTGTTCCAGTTCCTTGAGGGCATAGACGGCACTGGGATGCGAACAGCCGAATGTCCGCTCCACCTCGCGGATGGAGGGGGCTGGCGGCAGCTTGTGCAGAAGCACACCCAAAACCACAAGTTGGGCGTAGGTGCTGAAACTTTCCCGATCCATCAGGCGACGGCGCATCGTCGATTTCAGCGCGACAGCCAGAAATGGCAGGAACAACGCCTTGCCGGGAACGATGAACGGAATGCCGTAGGTCATCATCTGCTGGGTGGCGTGAAACTCCAGAGTGTCTGCGCAATAGACCACCTCCCGCTGGAAATGTCCAGTCAGGAAAGCCAGGCGTTTGCGGATGTTCAACGGCGTGGCGCGTTTTCCCTCCTTCTCGAAGCAGAATACGCATTCCACGCCAGACAGCATTCCCGAGCAGAAGTCATATTGGCTGGTGTAGAACATCGGCAAAGCCGTGTTCACTGGCAAAGGAGTCAGCTGTAGCGTCTGCCCCAATGCCTTGCTTATGTATTGCTCAACTGCCTCTTTCATGTGCCGACCTTTATTATTTCGCTTTATCGTTAGTAAATATAATTCTACTTACGAAGATTTTAAGCAACTCAAGTGATTTTTCAGCAATTCTTTTATCCCTGTTCAGCGCATTGGGACAATAGACATAGGCATTTGCTCACAAGAATGATGCCGTCATTTGCATTTTTCCGTCCAGACACTAGATTAAAAATCAGAACTGTCCCAGTCCTCGTCAAAACAGACGATTTCAAGGCGCATTCGAGCGTAAAGTGCCTTGATTTTTCAAAGCACCCTTTTTGTGTGTGGAAATATTCAGGTTCAATTTCTTCAGAAGCCATCGAAGCAGGGCTGGTAGGCCGTGCCCGGGCTTCCCCTGATGAGATGGTGGTGCCGTTCATGCGGCGTGTCGCAGCATTCGATCACGCCCGCCAGCTTGAAATAGTTCCACAGCACGGCCCGCAGCAGCGTGAACAGCCTGCAGAACTGGTGCCTCCATCTGTTCTGCCAGGCGATGAAGCGGAGCAGGAGGTAGGCCAGCAGCGCCGTCCAGACCTGCCAGCGCACGGCGTTCTCGCTGTTCCCGAGGAAATCGGCCATCTGCAGCGTCTGCTTCAGCTCCTTGAAGAACACCTCCACCCCCCAGCGGCACTGGTACAGCTGGCAGACCGAGAACGCCGACCATTCGAAGTTGTTCGTAATGAAGGACATCTTCACCATTTTGTTCCTGACCTCGACCATGGCCGTGACCAGCCGAAGCCCATCAGGATAGTCCACCGACGTTTTCGTCCCCGTCAGCCGTATCCGCTCGTCCGACAGCACGACGCATTTCTTCCATGCGTATTTCCGCCTGCGGGGCTTCTTCCGCCGTCCCGCAACTCCAGCAGGGGGCCCGTCCGCCTTCCCCGCGCCGCCCGCACGTGACGGCGCCTCCCCCGCCGTCGTCCATTCCCCGCCCGTGTGCCGTCCCACAGTTTCATAGACCATGTTGTCCTTTGCACGCGTGACCCAGAAGCCCCCGCGCCCGTCAAGCGCCTTCAGATGCCTGAAATCCACATACGCCTTGTCAAAGACCGCGATCTCGCCGTCCTTCATGCCCGCGCAGAGCTCCCGCGCCGTCTTCGGGTCGGAGTCCTTCGCGGCCTTGACTATGACGAAGTTCGGCAGGAACGAGCGCATGTCCAGGGCCGTGTGCATCTTCGCGGCCGCCTTCCGCCGCCTGTGCTGCGCCCATCCCATGTGCATGGCGTTCAGCTGGATGGTCGTGGAGTCGACGGCGCGCAGCGTGCGCTTCCTGAAGCGGTGCGGGAGGCCCGGGTAGTCGCGGCTCGAGGCCATGACCCCGGGGAACTGCCTTTCAAGGGATCCGTAGACGGTCCAGAACAGCTCCTCGGCCATGTCGGCGCTGCGCGTCATGTTCGCGTGCGACAGGCCGTTCCGGCTCGGCGGCGTGCAGTTCCGTATCTGGGAAAGGGGGCCCGCGTGGTTGCGCAGGGCGTCGCAGACGTCGTTCAGGCTCAGGGAATGGGCCAGGTGGGCGTACAGCATGGCCACCACATGGCTGTCGGCGCTGAAGGAGCGCGTCTGGATCTTATGCTTGCGGGCAAGATTTTCAACGATTCTGTCGGGGATGAAACTTGCAATCTGGGCAAGGACGGTCATTGTATTCTTCTGCGGGTTCATGGCGTCTCCTGGGGTTGCTTGGTAGGCTTCCATAAGATGTCATGAGCCTGCATTTTTTCAAATTAGCCGTTCAGTTATGGGATGGCTGTGATTGATTTTCAAAAAGCAAATCCCGTGGCCGGAAAATCTCGCGCGCCCTCAGCTGGTCGTCGGGCTCGACCTCGGCGCGAACAGCTGGCACGCCGCGTTCATGGGGAGGGACAGCGTCAGCGTCCAGGCGGTGCATTCCCCGAACAAGGCCCCGGCCCTGGTGTCCCTCATCCGCAAGGCGATGGCGCGGCTTGGCGTCACGGACACACGGCAGGTGGTGGCCTGCCAC
>JAFZWH010000113.1 GCA_017617415.1 Victivallales bacterium
CCCGTATAGTTTCCCAAAGCAATGGCTTCCTCGCGCAAATCGTCCAGATTTTCCGTGCCATCCAATGCCTTGCGATACAACGATACCGCGCGGTGAACCCAGCTGGCGGATTTGAGGCGTCCTTCGATTTTGAGCGAGGCGACGCCCATCTCACGCAATTCGCCCAGGCGTTCGAGGAGACAGAGGTCGTGCATCGACATCGGATGCGCGATGGTGTCTGCGGTTTTCCAGGCGACGCGGCAGGGGGAGGCGCAGGTGCCGCGGTTTCCGCTGCGGCCGCCAACCCAGCTGGAGAGCAGGCAACGTCCCGAACAGCAGAAGCACATCGCGCCTTGCACAAAGACCTCGGTCTCGATGCCTGGAACTGCGGATGCCGCGTGGATTTCCTCCCTGGTCATCTCTCTGGCCAGCACCACGCGATGACAGCCCAGTTCCTTGGCGGTACGCACTCCCGCCGATGAAGAAATGCCCGACTGGGTACTCAGATGAAACTGCAACTGCGGGAACTGCGGAATCAGCGCAAGGATTGCGGGGTCACGCACAATCACCGCATCCACTCCGGCTTCGCTGGCGAGCTGGAGCGTTCGAGCCGCCAAGCCGAGTTCACGGGTGGCCAAGTCGATATTCAGGGTCAGGTGCGCTTTGGCGTTGGCCGCATGGATGCGCTGGACCACCGCCGCCAATTCGTCCGGCACGAAGTTCTTTGCTCCCCGGCGGGCGTTCAGGCGCGTCAGTCCGAAATACACCGCGTCCGCGCCAGCATCCAGCGCGGCTTGCAGGGTATCGGCATTGACGGGGGCCAATAATTCCATATTCTTTTGATGTCGCGCGGGACGCGCGACTGCCAAACCTCCATTCGTGCGGTAGAAAAAACCGGCAATGCGCCACAAAGGGGCATTGCCGGTTTTTTGTCAAGCCAGCAAAACCATTACTTGAACTTGTAAACCAGTTTGGCGAAGTAGTTGGTCTCCATGCCATCGAGACCGACATTGCTCTTGCTGTTGTACTCGTTGGAGACGCCCAGGCGCAGGGACATCGGCTTGCCAAAGAGAATCGGGATGTCCAGCGAGGACTCGTGGAGGATGCGGTAGTCGTCGAGGCGTTCGGTGGACGGCTGGTAGGTCAGGTCGGTGACCCACTTGCCCCACTCCTGAATGTCCTGCTCGAAGTGCAGGCCGGCTTCCACGGCAAAGTCGTCATTATGGGTGTTGTTGGTGTATTTGCGGCAACGACCGACGGCACCGACACGAGCGCGGAGTTTGGTGTGTTCCCAATCCAGGATGTAGTAGCCATAGCCAGCCGCGATTTCTTCACGCAGTTTCAGGCCATTCGTGGTCTGGTGTTCGAGTTCGACGCGGACATACCAGGTATTCTCGGTACCCGCAATCTTGCGCTCGAAGTCCGCGCCGCCGATGCTCTTCTTGGTGGTGGTCACGCTGTCCTGCCGCTCGTAGGTGGTGCTGGCGTAGAGCTTCAGCTTGTCATCCGGTCCGACCAGATTGGCGTTCACGCCGATGGTGCCGTTGAACTTCTCGGTGGTGCCGCCTGTCTTGCCGGCGACATCCACATAAATCTCCGCGTCCCACTTGCGGGGCGGGGGCAGGGTGGGGTCTTCCATGCCGTCCGTCCAGAGATACTTGATATTGGTCAGGGGCAGCGCGATGGCGGCGACTTGCGGTGCGCCACCTTCCGGGGTCTCGATGGCGCCGGAGTACTTGGCGCCGTCCTCCGTGGCAACTTGCACGGCGGTGGCGGTGTTAAGTGCGGCAATCTTGTCGAGAGCAACCGTGATGTCTCCGGCGAAGTCCGTGGCGATGACGGCCTTACCGTTTGTGAGACTCTTGAGCGTGCCGTTGACGACGGAGCCGTCGGTCAGAGTGATGCGGTCGGCCTGGACGAAGAGCGTGGCTGCCAGGAGGACCATCAGGGAAGAAATGAGTTTTTTCATGATGGGATTATGTCTTGAGGGTGGAAGGGTAGCGAAAGAACTACGTCTAAATATAACGCAGATTTTTCACAGGGTGTCATGGTGAGGGGAATTTTCCTCCGGCAATGATGAAAATCCCTTATTTGAGGTTGTCGATGGCCTGGAGGATGCGATGGCGCCAGGCGCGCAGGGCGGCGGGATCGTGGGTGAACTCGCTGAGGGTGGTCACTAGTTCGGCGGGGACCTCCAGGGCGGCGCGGGCCGCGGCGAGGGCTGCGGGCTCTGCGGTCTCGGCTTGGGCGGCGAGGCGTTTCTCCAGCTCCAGGACGTAGCAGTAGTCCTCAATGCCGTCACGGAAGTTCTCGGAGCGGATGGTTCCCAGCAGGCCATCGGGACCGGCGCAGAAGATCGAGCCGTCGCCATTGGCGGTTTCGTAGCTGGCGGGATTCCAGTTGGTGTAGGGACCGCCATCGATGGGCGCACGGTTTTGCGGCCAGCGGGTGAGGGCGTAGTAGAGGAAGCCCTCGGGACGGTATTTGGCGGTCATCGCGCCCATCAGGAGGCGTGCCTCGATGGCGGGGTATTCAATGAACCAGTTGGCGTAGGGATGGCTTGGGCCGATGCAGATGTACCACCACACCTTGTGCCCCTCGGCGCGGCTCTTGGCGACCATCTCCGGGGCGAAGCGCGGGGTCAACGGGGTGAAGATGTCGATGGACTTCAGGCAGGACGCGGTGGCGAAGCTGGCGTCGTAGCAGGTGGTGGAGATGGGGACTTCGGGGTATTTCGCCTTGATGCCCTGGCAGACTTTCTCGATGATGGGGAAGTAGTTGGGCGTGTATTCATCGTAGCCATAGAGATATCCGTATTCCAGGAGGCCCTCCTTCTTGAGGATGGGTACCCAATAGTCCAGGGAGGTTAGGACATCGTCGATGCACTCCTGCACGCGCGGGTCGTCGATTTCGGTGCAGTCCTTCGGCGTGTCGAAGTTGAGGATGCAGAAGCTCTTGAGCACGCCGTTGTCGCGCTGTTTCTTCAGAATCTCGATCGGGAGGTTCAGGTTCTTGGGGTTCTTCGGCACTCGGCGGTAGATTTGGTCGTAGGAGAGCTTGTACTCCGCGAGCTGGTCCACGATTTTGGAGAGCAGCGCGTTGTAGCGCTCTGGGGACATCTGGGGATCCCAGACCTGCTTGATGTGGTCGCGGAAGGAGGTCGCCAGGTCGTAGGGGCAGCCATTGGGCAGAGCGAAGTCATAGACCGTCACGGTCAAGGGCAGCTCCGCGACGACTTCGCCATTCCCCTTGATGGTCACGGTGGCGTGGTATTCGCCAGCAGGCGCGTCGGCGGGCGTCTTCACGCGCACCCAGAAGGCGACCGCCTCGTTGGCGCCCACGGGGGCGCTTTGCTGGAAGTCCAGCAGCGGGTCGGGATACCAGCCCTGGTATTCTGCCATGTAGGGCGGTCGCTCGCATTTGACATGGCCGACCAGCGAGACGCTTGCCGCATCGGCGGGCAGCTCGTAGTCGTCTTGACACAGGGGGCTGACAACGACTTCGGCAGTGGCGCTCTGCACCTCCGGGCGACCGATGGCGACCACCTGGAAACTCTCGTATTCGTTGCGCGCCATTTCGATGGCGACCTCTTTGGCGAAACGGACGTCAGTCAACGGGATATCCTGAATCATCACTTTGGTCATCGAATCCGCGATGGCAATGCCGAAGGGCGCTTTGGGGAAGGTCTGTGCGGTGGCATCGCAGAGTAGCAACATGTCCAGCTTCCGGGAGTTCTGGTAGAGCCAGTCTTCGAGCCGCATGCTGAAGTTAGCCATCTGACGTAGTTCTGCCATGGTGTTCTGGTCATTCATGGCAGTCTGCCGTGCAGTGGCCAGCTCCGATTTGAGTTGTTGATACTGCGTCAGCATCTCGTCTTGGATGGTGTTGTCGGCGACATGACTGATGGCCACGCCCAGACGGTCCAGCATGGCCTCGGCCTCCGCCAGTTCCTTGGTGCCGGCTGCCGTGAGTTCAAAGGCGTCGAGATAGACCTCGTAGTTTTGATCGGGGCGTGAGAGGTAGAAGTCAATCTGCTGGATATGGCGCAGGTCAAGGCCGGAGTCGTTGAGGTTCACCGCGAAAGTGGCCTCCTGACCAGGATTGAGCAAGCACTCCTGAGTATAGCGTTTCCCCGTGGCATCCGCGAAGAAGATTTTCAATGGCATCACTTCGTGTCCGGTGAAGTTCGCCGAGAAGGAGAAGCGGGAGAAGGCCGACCAGTCAAAGCCCACGAGCGGATCGTCCGAGGCATAGAACTGGAATGCGGGCCAGGGCGGGTTGCCCGTCGCGAATTGCGAGTACTTTACCAGAATGGACTGCTTGCCGTCCTGCGCCCAGTCGTCAGTCAGTTCATAGGTCACGCCATTGCATTCGAATTGCGGGGGGAGGGCGCTGTCCTCGAAGTCCGCGAGCGTGACCACGGAGGGCAGTACCGTCGCGTCCGGCGGATTGCGCTTGACCAGCTTCACATCGTCATAGTAGAGAGTGAACTCCTTGACGGGCGTGGTCATGAAGAAGTCGAAGCTGACGATTTGGCCGCCCGTGATTTCGGCGAACTCCGCGACGGGCAGCAAGAAGTGGTTCCAGGCATTCGGCTGGAGCAAGATATGCTTGCCGAAGTGCTTTTCGCGCGTTGCGTCGCCGCGGATGGCGATGCCCAGGTCCACCTGCTCGGCAAGCGGGTTATAGACCGTGAAGACAAAGCCGTCCCAGCCCTCCACGGAGACGGGGCTGACGTTGGGCGCACGGAAGTAGATGGCTGGCCACTTGTTTCCTCCCTCAAATTGCGGGTATGTGACTTTCAGCGCGTTGCCACCATGCAGACCAGGGGCAGTGACCACCTCGTTGGAAACGCCCGGCAACTGGAACTCCGCCGCCTTGTCCTGAATGGTGAAAAGGAGCTGATTCTCCACGGGCGCGGCCAGCGCGATGAAGGTCAGCAGACAGAAAAACAGAGAAAGGTGGCGAATTTTGTCCATGAATGTTAGGAGTTGTCTGGTTTGTTGAGTTTCAGTGAATGATTTTCAAATTGGGAATTACTATACACACCCATTGTCATTCTGCCGACAAACGGGCGTGTTTTGCAAAATCCGATGAAAGTGGAGAAGTTAAACACACCGTTTTTGTGCATTGAAACCTGCAAAAGACAAGGGGCGCTTAACTTTGCAACTCTTCTTTCGCTGTCCTCTGGGAAGCGGTTTACTTCGCCGGGGAAGAGAGCGTGAAGCGCTGGCACTGGTATGGCGGGATGAAGCCGTGGGTGGAACCCTGCACCCAGGTGATCTCTTTGGGACACTGGAGGTTGTTGTAGAAGGCGGCGACGCCAGACGGCGGGCAGACGTAGTCGCCCAGGCCCGCCCGCTGGATCTTGACAGTGCAGGTCTTGGGGACGAATTTCGCCAGATGCACAGGATCGTAGTAGTTCAATTCAGAGACGTATGGAATTCCCCAGCTGTAGGAGACACGCCCGCAGGACTTTCCAGCGAGATTGCAGCACCAGGGGATGTTGGGGATGGCGAGAGTCACGTCGGGGTCCAGCGCGGTCGCCCAGATGGTCTGGAGACCGCCCTGGCTTCCGCCCTGCGCCTCGAGGTCATGGCCATTCCATTCCGGGAGGGACTTGACGAACTGGAGCGCCCGCATCACGCGCAAGGCCATCCCGTTGAAATAGGCGGTCTCGGGATTGCAGTTCTGGGCGGGATCGAAGGCGTAGCTAAAGCCGTTGGAGCGGATGGCCTCCACGAACTGACGATGGTATTCCAGCCCCGTCTCGGGGTCGTGCGCCTTGAGCAGGTCATAGCCGTGGGCGTTGATTACGAACATGATGCGGTCCTTCGGACCAGTCGTCTGCTTCCCCTGCCGCGCGTCGGTGTAGCCCGGAAAGATGACCTGCGCGGGGAGACTGCCGGGTGCCGCGTCGGAGGGAATGCTCAGGTAGCCCGTGACGGGCGCAGGACCAGGACAGGCCACGGAGACGGCGTAGATTTTCACGCCCGCCGTCTCGCAGGGCACTTCGGTCCGATAGTTGACCGACAGCGGGACTTCCTCCAATTTGGCTTTCTGGCGCGCCCAGAATGCCTCAAGGTCTGGCGGAGCGGGAATGCCCTGAATCTGGTCGATGTCCACGCCCGCACTGCCGTCGAAGAAGACCATGCTGTCATCGCCCTGGAGATTGGGCTTGCGGACAATTTCGCCTTTTTCATCTCGCAGATGAGCACGTACTCGCACGAAGCCCGGACGATCCAGCATGGTCTGGATATGCACTGGCGCATCGGCGGGCGCGATGCCCTTCTGTTCACGGCCGTCGTCTCCGCTGCAGGTCCATTCGATGATGTAGTTCTCTGGCGGTGTCTGGCCTGCGAAATCCGCCTCGAGGACGAATTCGATGGACTCCC